>CAYJNB010000039.1:0-13542 GCA_964371205.1 uncultured Treponemataceae bacterium | reverse complement strand
CGTTTATCTAATACAGATTCTTTTTGCTCAAGTCTACGTTCATAACGCGACAGTTCACTGCGGCGTTCTCTATTTTCCCGCTCTTGCTGGTTTCTTTCTCGAATTAATTGATCTTTCGCTTCAAGTAAAATTTCTTTCTTTTGAGCTTCAGCCTCTCTTATTGCGTCTTGCTTTACACGTTCTGCTCTCTGCTCGGAAGCAGATAGTTGAAATCTGGCATACAGCCAGCGAATAGTCCATCCAAGAATAATTCCAGCTACGGGTAGTACAACATATAAAAAATTCATTCACTACCTCCATCATAGCATAGAATAAAGATAGCATAAATATAATAATGTGTCAAACATTTTTATAAATAAATCTATAAAAATCAACAATTTAGAGGATATTTCCACAAAAATACAAAATAAAAATATGAATTAAATTTTACAAACTTACATGCTAAATTCATCACCTAAATATATTTTTCGTGCTAATTCTGAGTCTAAAATCGCCTGTTTATCTCCTTGCACAACAACTTGGCCAACATTTATTATGAGCGCCCTATCAGTAATATCTAAGGTATCGCGAACATTGTGATCGGTAATAAGTACACCTATGCCGCGCTTTGCAAGCAGGCTAACCATCGACTTAATATCTGCAACCGCTATGGGGTCAATACCGGCAAATGGTTCATCTAGGAGCAAAAACTGAGGCTCAATAGCCAACGAACGTGCAATTTCTGTACGGCGTCGCTCTCCCCCAGAAAGCGTATATGCTGGTTGCTTTCTAATACGCTCAATATTGAACTCGTCAATTAATTCGTCGAGTTTATGTAATTTTTCGGCCTTTGTAATATCTTTACGTGTTTCTAGAATAGCCCAAATATTTTCTTCTACAGTTAGTTTTCTAAAAACAGATGCTTCTTGTGGTAGATACGAAATACCTAAACGAGCTCGTTTATACATAGGAAAATTGGTAATACAGATATCATTAAAAAATACATCTCCCATATTTGGACGATAAAACCCTACTATCATATAAAAAGATGTAGTCTTTCCAGCTCCATTTGGGCCGAGCAAGCCTAAAACTTCACCCTGTTGCATAGAAAAATCTACGCCCCGAACTGCCTCTTTTTTTCCAAAAAATTTATGCAATCCAGTTACGCTCAAAACACTACTCATTTACTTCTTCCTCTGCACTTTTTTGCTCTGCACTTTCTTCCGCTGCACTTTCGTCGGTTACATTCCCTGTTACCTTGCCAGAAAGGGTAATTTCTTCGGTATCTATATTAAATACAATCTCGTGCGCATTAAATACATCTTCTCCTCGCTTTACTTGAGGATTACCAGACATTTCTAGTATTTTTTGAGACTTTCTGTAAACAGCAAAGGTTGCAGTACAAACACTTTCATCCTTAGATAACTCTACATCTATTTGCAAAAGAGCTGTTTCAATTTCTTGGTTATATTCAAGCACCTCTGCTTTTATTATCGCATCGTTCTCTGGATCCTCCATAACCACAGTCCCTTGCAATACAGCAAGTTTTGTTTCTCGATCATATGTCATCTTTTGACACGAAAAAGTAAAATTACTTTCGTAGTTTGTACCTGTAATAGCTCCCTCTGCAGTAATAAACCGATAATCAGTGCCATCCATACGAATCATATCTGCACGTATTTCTATTTCATTCGTCTTAACATGCGCAGAACCACTCAATTCTACTAATTCTGAATCCTGCGCTGTTTTTCCAAGCATTTTATTTGCAGAAAACACAATCGAACTTTGCATATCTTGTGCTAATAGAGGTAGGGAACCTAAAATAAGACTAACAATAATAAAAATACTAGGTCTTTTATTTGTCATTTTCTAGAATCTCCTCTATAGATTTTTCTTGATGATTTTCGCTAAAGTCTTGAGTGCGCGATGTATCTTCGTGCTGATTTGTTTCGGTAATAAGATTAATGTCTTCTACCTCTTCTATATCTGTAGCATTTTCTATTATTGAACCAGAAATATATTCGTTAAAAGAGAAATCTTGTGTAAACATATCGGAAGTAAACCCACTTCCTTCAATTATAAAAATTTGATTTGATTTTTTTTCTAACGATTCTGTATTTTCAGAGGGATTGTTTGCACTCTCTTCGTCTAGGGAACCTCTTGTAAGACGCACAACATCATGCTTAGTAGAAGTTAATTGTTCTGTCTCTCCATTCCATCGTAGATTTTTAGCTTCTACAAGTGTATCAAAAGCAGGACTATTAATTTTTACTCCGTTTAGAAGAGAGTATAAGTCGTTATTTTGATCTACAAATAAATATTCTGCATTCCCATTAGAAACAAGCTCGCCATCTTTGTCTACTGCAGTAAAATATACGTTTTCTGCAAAAAGACTATTGTCTTTTCGGTAGGACTCGATTGTATTTGCATACAAACGCACAGCTAAGTGACCATCTTCGACTCGCGAAAACTCAACATTATGCAATATCAATTCAGGAGAATTGACAGTACTGGTATTAGTTACATAATCTAGAGAACAGGCACTTAGAAATATTGTAGTTAATACTATAAGTATCTTACTATAATTTTGCCGATGCATGAATAAATGTACTAAATAAGGGATGAGGTTTAGTTGGCCGAGAAACAAATTCTGGGTGAAACTGAACCCCTATTCCCCATGGATGATCTTTCCATTCAAAGGCTTCGGCAACAAGACCGTCTTCTGAAACGGCAGAGATTGTCAAACCACATTTTTCCATTTCTTCGGCATATCGCATATCAAAGGTATATTCATTGCGATGCCTCTCTTCAATTTCTTCTGTTTTATATACATCAAAAAGAGCACTGCCTTTTTTTACGTGCACAGAAAGAGAACCTATACAGGTAACAGCAGAACCAGCCAAGGCACTTTGTTCTTCGGGCAAGCTAATAACAGGATGTTCTGTTCCGCGTATAAACTGCGTAGAATCGGCATCTTTCCAATCCAATAAATTGCGTCCAGCTTCTATAGCCATTATTTGCATACCTATATCGATTCCAAGATAAGGTATTTTATGCTCTCTTGCGTAGCGAATTCCAGCCATAATACCCAAGAAACCACGTTGTCCATAGTTACCAGGAACGATTACCCCATCAATCCCGGCAAAGAAGGGGGTACAATCTGGCGAAGACTCTAAATCTTCTGCATCTATTTTTACAATTTCTAATTTTACATTATTGGCAGAAACAGCTGAATGGAACAAAGACTCTCTAACCGATTTGTAACAATCGTCAATGTCACTTTTTTTACTAATCATACCGATTGTAACTGTCTTTGTAGATTTCTTAAGTTGTGCAAGAAAATTTGTCCATGGCGAAATATCTGCTTTTTTATTCGTTATACCAAAACGCGATAGAATTTTTTGTTCTGCTCCTTGGTTATGGAATATTAATGGTAACTCGTATACCGTTTGTTCCACATCGAGCGAGGTAAATACTGCGTCTTGTTCAATATTACAAAAGCGTGCTATTTTTTGTTTTATGTCGTCTTCCAAATCGAGCTCGCAGCGACAAAACAATAAGTCAGGCTGAATACCCATTTGCTGCATAACTTTAACTGAGTGTTGTGTCGGCTTTGTTTTAAGTTCTCCACCGGTAACAAGTGGAATAAGTGTTAAGTGCATCGAAATAGCATTAGTTTTACCTAATTCACGAATAAGCTGTCGAGCTGCCTCTACAAAAGGAATAGATTCAATATCACCAACGGTACCACCAATTTCTACAATGGTAACATCTGCTTTTGAGCTATTTCCAACAGAAAGTATGCGACGCTTTATCTCGTCTGTAATATGTGGAATAACTTGCACAGTACGCCCATTAAAGCGCCCTGCTCGCTCATTTCGAATAACTTCTTCGTATATTTTTCCAGTTGTTATAGAATTTTTTTGAGTAAGATGTACCGAAGTAAATCGAGAATAATTTCCTAAATCAAGATCGGTTGCAGCACCATCATCCGTTACATATACTTCACCATGTTGATACGGACTAATATTCCCAGCATCAACATTTATATATGGATCACACTTCATCATTGCAACAGACAAGCCACAACATTCTAGCAAACTACCTATAGAGGAAGCTGCAAGACCTTTTCCTAAACTAGAACATACACCACCGGTAACAAAAATATACTTACTCATATTCTAATTTTACCGCACTGTTCGTTTTTTATCAATACAGCTTAGGATATTCTATTGAGTTTTTCCGTTCAACTGTTAGATACTAACACTTGTTTTAAAAAGAAATTAGGAGTACAATAGAAAACACTCTAACGTAAGGGAAATAAATGACTAATATTTTATCCGATGACGATTTTAGTTTATTTAGCAAAAAAATATATGACGAAAGTGGCATATTATTTTCTGCGATGAACCGCTCAATTTTAGATAGTCGATTAAGAGAATGTCTTAAAGAAAAAAACATTTCAGACATTAAAGAATATTATACATTAATTACTCAAAACAAAGAGGAGATGAAGTATCTTCTTGATTTAGTAACTACAAATCTTACGTACTTTTTTAGAAATCAGCCGCAATTTGATACACTAGAAAAAATAATAATACCTCAAATTTTAGAGGAAAAAAAAGCAAGTGGTAATTCAAAGATTAGAGTGTGGAGTGCAGGATGCTCAACTGGAGAAGAGCCATATACGCTTGCTATGATGTTAAAAAACATTTTGCCGCCACCATACACATTTGAAGTAGTTGCCTCAGACCTTTCGCTTAAGTCTCTTATGGTGGGTAAGCAAGGGTTTTATCCTAAACAACGAACAGAAGGAATACCTCCAGACTATTTACAAAAGTACTTTATTCAAACTTCTGATGGATACCAAGTAACAGACGAGATTATGAAACTTGTACAATTTGACTATCATAACCTAATGAATGATTCAGGGCTTCGAAATCTAGACTTAGTATTTTGCCGTAATGTTTTAATTTACTTTGATGAAACTTCACAAACAACGGTAGTGAATAGATTTTGGGATGCTATGGGGCAAAAATCCTATTTATTCATTGGACACTCTGAATCCCTTTGGGGTTTAGATACAAAATTTGAATTTTTAAAAACTGATATAGCATGTTTATATGCTAAAAAAGCATAAAATTACGAAGTGGGAAATAACAATAATTATGGCTAATATAAAAGTACTAGTAGTAGATGACTCAGCACTAATGAGAAATATTATATCTCAAATAGTTGTAAAGAGCGATGGATTAGAAGTTGCAGATAAAGCAAGTAACGGACAGGAAGCCCTCGAAAAAATAAAGAGCTGTAAGCCTGATATTGTAGTACTTGATATTCAAATGCCCGTTATGGATGGAATTGAATTTTTAAAGACACGTAAAAATTTGCAAATCGATATACCTGTTATAGTGCTTTCGAGCGTTGCAACACGAGGAACAGCACTTACTATGCAGTGCCTAGAGCTGGGGGCCGTCGACTTTGTAACTAAACCAAACGCCGGTGATTCAACCGATTTAAAAACACTCGCAGAGATTCTGTCCCAAATGCTAGTAAGCTATGGGCAAAAATACATACGAACACGTGATACTCTTTCTAGATTAGCAGTACAGACAACAGGTAAAACTACTATAAATAGCATCCAAAAAACTTTTGAACAAAAGCTTACTTCAAAACCTACAGCACCTATTCCTGGAGTTACCACAAATAAAACTCCAGGCAAAATAGAAATAATTGCTATTGGAATTTCTACTGGAGGACCAAATGCTTTGCGAGAAGTTTTTGCAAAAATAGATCCAAGCATACGCCAACCAATTCTAGTGGTACAGCATATGCCAGCAGGTTTTACTCAAGAATTTGCAACAAGCTTAAATGGTATTTGCCCATTGGAAGTTACCGAAGCAAAGGATGGAGAAACACTTACAGCCGGTCATATATATATTGCTCCTGGTAGCAAACATATGTACATTAAAAGAACAGGTGTTGGAGCAAAAATTTGCTTGTCTGAGGATGCTCCAAGAAATGGACACCGCCCTTCTGCAGATGTATTATTTGAATCTGTTGCTAAAGAATATCAAAACAAAGCATTAGGCGTAATTATGACCGGAATGGGAAATGATGGTGCTAAAGAGCTTGTTGAGATGCGTAAACAAGGGGCACACACAATCGGGCAAGATGAAGAAAGCAGCATTGTATACGGTATGCCTAGAGTTGCCTATGAGATGGGCGCTGTACAAAAGCAAGTATCTTTAGAAAACATGGCTCAAGCCATTAGTTGTTTAGCAAAGGGTTAGAAATAGCTGCTTTTTGCTCATATACAATGTCTGTAATAAGAGCCCCAGAATCTTTTATGTGCCTTTTAGTAACAAACACGATAAACGAAGTACAGAGAAAACCTAATAAAGCAAACAAAGCATGAATCCCCTCTGCTGGCTCTTGCATAAACAACGCAGGAAGAAAATAAGCAGCAATTCCAGCACCTAAAGGTAAAATAAGAGCAATAAAAGCTTGAAAAGCCTGTTTTTTTACTGATGAAGCAACTTTTACAACAGAGCCAACAACAATTGGCAGTTTTTTTGCATTAATTACTGCAAAAGGGGTGCCTTTTTTTGCACACGCTGCCTCATTACAATTAATACAGGTGTCGGTTAATAAAGGTAAAACCAATACATGAGTCTCTTTTATAGCAACAACCAAAGCCTTATCTCTCATACTTTCCTTTTATTGCAGCGGTTTAAGCTGCTTTAATCTTTCTTCACACACAGAAGCACCTACTGAATTTCCAAGTTCAACATAGGCATCACGCAAATTAAAAAGGGCATCATAATAGTGAGGGTCTATAGTAATAGCCTCTTCGAATGCCTCGCTTGCCTCATTAAATTCTCCCAAAGAAAAATGCAAAACTCCTAAATTATTCCAAATAAGTGCATTCTCTCCATTTAGCTCCAAGCCGACGCGGTAATATTCAAAGGCTTCTTCGTACTGATTAAGGCCAAAGCACACCAAACCTAGTGTGCCCAAGATTTCGTCATCCATTTCTTCGATAGAAACAGCATTTAAGAGACTTTGCTTAGCCAAAGGCAAATCACCACTATTTCGGTACGTAATACCTAAGTTAAACCACAGTAAATGGTTTTTTTTATCAAATGAAAGTGCACGCTGTAAACAAGCAATTGCCTCAGGATACTCTCCATGAGAGGCATGTTCGATTGCTTGAACATTTAAATGTTCTGAATTTTCTCTCATACTAATCCTCTTTATTCCCTACTTCCAGCGAAAAAAATAAAACGTATGCTTAACGAAGCATATTTGTAAAAAGTTTAGTAATAAGGGACGTTCTATCATTTTTGTTATACATCTGCTCTATACCAGTGCAAGCATTAGTTATTAGTGTAGATGCATATGTTTTCGCCTCTGCAATAACACCACTTGATTCTAACAGTGTAATGCACTGTTCAACTTCAAGTGCTTCAATACCCTTTTTTTGCGCTGATTCAAAATAGTTGGAAATAATATGCGCATCATCAGGATGCTTGTCAATATGTAATAAGACTGGCAAGCTTTTTTTTCCTTCAACAATGTCATCTCCACGTTTTTTACCTACATTTCCGGTAGTAATATTAATAACATCGTCTAGAATCTGAAAACCTGCGCCAATATCGGAGGCGTACTTGCCCATTTTTTCTATCTTACTATCTGACTCTCCAGCACATAACAGACCGAGTGTCGCTGCAAGACATGCAAGTGTCCCCGTTTTTAAGCGTATCATTGCTTCGTATTCTTGTCTAGCAGGAAAAGTACTTGCTTTATGCCACATAATATCCATGCTTTGTCCGAGATGAAGGCGCCTAACCTGTTCTCCAATCAAGTTATGAATACGCAATTGAATATCTGCATTTACGCTCAATTCCTTTATACACGAAAATGCTTCGAAGTACAACCAGCTAGCCGAATTAATAGCTGTATCAATGCCATAAGTAATATGAGCTGCAGGCTTGCCGCGTCGCAAATCTGCACTATCTTCAATATCATCATGTATAAGACTAGCAGTATGAATAAATTCAACTGCAGGCGTTAGTTCATATGGAGTGGTATCATCTTTTGAACAACCTGCAAGTTCTGCACAAAGAACTAATAGTAAAGGCCTCCAGCGTTTTCCTCCAAGTTGTAACAAATCTCTACACGCAGAACTTAAACTATCAAAATGATTGCTTGTAATCGCCTCACTACACATACCAAATGAGGAATACACCCATTCTTTCGAATAAGTGGATGGTAATTTTTTTTGCAAAATGACTTCTATTTTTTGCAAACGTTGTGTATAATCTATCATAGAAATATAATACCATTTTTAATACAATAGGAATAGATGTGAACTCAAAACCATACGAAAAACCTGATTTTTGGTCAAAAAAAGCATTTTCTGAAGGCTACCCTGCACGTTCAGTGTATAAACTTCAAGAGATAAATGATAAATATTCTTTTATAAAAAAGAATACGCGCATACTAGATTTAGGAGCTGCTCCAGGTAGCTGGACTGTTTTTATGTTGCGTCAATTAGATGGAGCAGGTCAAATAACTGCACTTGATTTAAAACCACTTTCTAAAAACGTAAATGCGCCAAACCTACATTTTATTCAAGGCGATATGTATGACGAAGAGGTTCGAAAACAGGTTGTCGAAAGAGGACCGTATAACCTTATCGTATGCGATGCAGCCCCTCCAACAACAGGTAATCGTGTAATTGATACAGCAAAATCGGAAGGTTTAGTTGAGTTAGCACTCTTTTATGCCGAAAATATGTTACAACCCAATGGAAATTTTGTAGTTAAAATTTTCCAAGGAGGTGCTCAACAACAATTGTTAGCTCAAATGCGCTCAATGTTTGAGAGTGCTAAAGGATATAAACCAAAGGCATGCAGAAGTGAGTCTTTTGAAACATACTTAATTGGATTAAATCGTCGATAACATACATTATGCTATTGTGATGTAGGAGTTTTTGTGAAAAATCAGCATACGCTTATATTTATTTTATGTACTATACTGCTTACTGGAATTATTTCTTGTACAAAAGACAATGTAGCAGTTCAAACAAGTGAATTAGATACACTAATTCTAACTCAAACTGAACAAATTAATATTAACGATGCGGACCCATCTGGAGGGTATGATTTATCTCCCGAAGAAGCGCCTGAAGACGATTATGTTGAGCTCTTTTATTCTGTTTACCGTGTTAAAGAAAGCGACATGATTGGAACAATCGCAGATACATTTAATATAACTCAAGATACAATCATCAGTGTTAACAACATTAAAAATTCTCGCCTTCTGCAAATTGGACAATACTTACGCATTCCAACTATCCCAGGCATTATGTACACTGCAAAATCGAATGATGAAACAATTGAGTCGATTGCACAAAAATACGAAGTTTCTTCTGATAAAATAGCTTTTGTAAATGAGATGAATATTGGAGAAGCTGTAACTGCTGGTGATTCTATTTTTATTCCCGACGGGCAGTTAAGCTGGGTCGAAAGACAAGAAATTAATGGGGACTTATTTACACGTCCTTTACGCAGAAGTTATTATATCTCTTCGTATTACGGCTATAGAACTAATCCTTTTACACAAAAACGCAGTTTTCATACAGGGTTAGACATGGTAGCGCCACATGGGACTCCAATCTATGCATCTCTTGCAGGGACAGTTACTGTTGCAGGATGGAGCAATGTGCTTGGAAATTATGTGGTTGTTAGACACCACTCCGGATATACCTCTACCTATGCACACATGAGCAAAATTAATGTACGCCGAGGCGCATGGGTAGAAACATATACTAAGCTAGGCGAAATAGGAAATACAGGAATGAGTACCGGTGCCCACTTACACTTTTCGGTTGCTAAATATGGGCGCACCGTAAATCCCTCTGGTCTATGGTAAAGATAAAACCCTAAGTAGTAGGCAAAGAAAAGCGTGTATAGATTTTTTTTATAAAGAAATCTAAATTACTACCAATAAAAACAGCGCAATAAACGGTTACAATACTACCAAACACAGAATAAAATGCTACCATTAGAGAAGTTTTATCTAGCATACTACCTGTTATCCACCTAAAAGAAAGCATCATTAAAATCATAAATACGCCTGAAAAAATCCATCTTTTAAATGTAACGGGATGTATTGTCCATTTTTTGGGACTAAAAGTAGGATCTACTTGTTTCATAATGTGTAACAAGGTTTGTTCGGTAAAAGGTGCAGATACCGTAAATGGCTGAGAGGATTTTTTTTCTGCAAGGGTAAGCATACGAACTTCTGTTCGACATTTTTTGCATGTTAATAAATGTAGCGTTACAGAAAGAGGCAAACGCTCATTTTTATCTAACTCTAAAAAAGAGTTCATTGTTTTTTCGCAGTGTAGTGTACTCATATTTTCTCCTATATCTTTTAATCTATTTGGAATGTATAACTACTTAAGCTCTTTCAATCGCTCTCGTAATAGTTTTTTTGCACGAAAAACGTGCGATTTTATAGTGTTAACTGGAATATCTATAACTTCACTTATTTCTACATACGACATATCATAGAAAAAGTACATATCAAGACAAATAGCATATTGTTCTGGAATATTTTTTAGCTCTGCACGAATTGCTTCTGCAGTTATTTTACGAACTACCGTATCTTCTGTTCCAACCGAAGGGTCTAAAATCTCTGATTCCTCAGCAAGGCTTAAACACTGTTTTCGTCTGTTAATTGCATTAATAGCAATATTATATGCAATGCGAATAAGCCAAGTCGAGAATTGAGACTCAAACCGAAATGATGAGAGAGCCGTATAGGCTTTAATAAAAACATCTTGGACAAAATCGTCTGCGTCCGTCTCGTTTTTAAAAAAACTTAACCCTAAAGCCCGCACACGACCACTGTAAAGAGAAACAAGTTTTGCAAAGGCATTTGAGTCCCCTCTTAACGTTGCCTTAACCAGCGAATGGTCGTGTATTTTTTTTAGCATTTACTGTTTTTGTACCTTATGAGCACGAAAAACCTTATAGAAAATTAATAATCCAATTCCCAAAGCAAGGGGAATAAGACCACCTAGTACCACGTATGATACTCCATCAAGCAAGGCAAAAAACAAGGTTAATACTGCGCCAAGGGCAGTGAGTAGCATGCCTGTTAACAAAGAAAACAACAAGACATCAAAACGAGCTGGCTTGTATAAATCTTCCTTCACAAGGATAGTTATTTGTTTATGTCTCCACAGTAAATAAAAGAAAACAACTTGCCCACCAATTACGATTCCAACGATTGGAATAATCGAGATTATAACTTGTGCAGCAGATGAAAAAACAACAGATTCCATATATTCCTTCTTTATAGTATTGTATTAAATTAGACACCCAATGTATACAAAGGTTGCATTTAAAAAAAGATATATTCGGTAAAATATATTTTATCTATTTTACCTAGAATTAACTCAGAATTTACTAACCTCATTAAATCCGCCTTTACCTTCCCTTCTCCAAGTCTTACAAGCTCTTCTTGCGAATAGTTAATAATATAATCTAAAATCCGTGCACGAATTTTCTTATTTTTCTGCACTAGCTCTTCGTAAAGTGCAGAATCATTTTTATTATACGAAAAATAAGGAGCTATAACTAAGGTGCGGTGCGGATTATCTGCTGTAAGAGCTCGTAGCTCACCTATACCAGTATAAACATCCATGAGCTCTTCTGTTTTAAGCGTTTGCTCTGGGGTAGGATCTATTTCTCTCATACCTGCTGCAAACTCTGCTTTATTTAGAGCAAAAGCAAGTATTGTACCAGAAATGATAATAACAACAAGAAAAAAGACTATTAAAAAGAGAATTTGTTCTAAATGAGATAATTTTCTAACATTTTTTTTTATACTCATACGTAAATTGTAGCAGTAAGTTATTCAAAATACAAGGCCATGTTTACTACAAAACTCTCTTGAAAATCATAAAAAATACCGATAATATAATAACGTGTACTATTTTTAAAAACTCATTTTGGAGGTTTTGTGACAACCGGGCAAAAGACGGCTCTTAGTTTATTAATAACAATTCTCGCCTGTGCTGCATTTTCTGTAGCTGCTTTTGCACGTTTATTTTCGATTATTGAAGCACGTTTTTATGAACCTACAAAAGTATATGACATTAATACACATCTAGATGTAACAGAAAAAGCACTAGAAGAATACTACACCCTACAAATTGAACGTTTTTCTTCCTATGCAGAAAATGAATCAGTAAAACGAAGTCTTTTAATAAATCAAAGTCGCGAAGACATTCTCGAAAGAAGTCGCCTCTCGTCATTAATACAAAGCGATACCTCAGGCTTAATGGGAATTAGACTTATTGACCTTGAAGGAAGACGTATTCATTTTAGTACATTCTCTTCAGATATCCAAACAAGACAGGATTATCTTCTTTCTTACTCTGACTATGATGCATCGGACGATTTTGAGTATGCCCATATTGCATCCGAGCAAGAAAGTACACCAAGAGCAATAATTGACGAAAAAAAAGACAGAATTTTATATAGTTTCCCTTTTTATGATTCATATAATTTATATCGCGGCACATTAGTATTTTATACTACTGCATCATCGCTTAAAAATTATTTAACAACAAAGGGACTTGTACGCATAGCAGATACAATGATGCTTATTGGCTCAGACACAGATGAGTCAAATGCAGTAAGTGGTATTGTTTTTAACAGCCCAACAAACTTACAAACCCAGTTTGCAGATCTTGTGCGAACAGCATGGCAGAATAATGAGTTATCTCAACAACAATTAGCATATCAAGAAGATACCCTTTTACTACTCTTTTCCACGAAATCAGCCTCTTTTGGATTTTTAGGACAAATGTATCCTCAAAGCTTTTTTGTATTTCCTAATGGTATTCGAGTTTTATTACTATTAACATTTTTTGTTACCATATTTTTAGGTGTATTTTTATTTTTTAATTTTAAACAAGACAAAATCGTAATAGCTCGAGATAGAATAAGCCGTTTTGAGTATGGCATAATAAAAGAATACCAAAATAAAAATAGCGAAATTGACTGGGAAAAAGCAACACGTGAAATAGAGCTAAGAAAAAATCAACTAGGATTAGCCGTAAAAAAAACACTTGGCCGCAAGCAAGAACTATACGCACAAGAAATCGACGAACTGCTCAATAATAGCTGGGACTCAATCCTCTCCACACTTGGTAAGAAAAAGTCAACCCCTGAGCAAGTGCCAACATTTAATACTGGAACTGACGAAATTAAACGCCTACTTGAACAAATCATTTCTAATGGAGGGCTCCAGTTAGCTGCACCTCAAGCCGCACAGACAATACACGTACCTCCTACAGAATTAGACGAAGTAGAGCTTGCTACAGACATTGAAGCTGTCGAAGAACTTGATGATATTGAGCTTGCTACCGACATTGAAGCTGTTGAAGAACTAGATGAAGTTGAAGAACTAGACGAAGTCGAAACACTAGAAGAACTTGATACACTAGACGAAGATGAAGAACTAGAAGAACTTGATGAA
>CAYJNB010000038.1:12381-13547 GCA_964371205.1 uncultured Treponemataceae bacterium | reverse complement strand
TAGCGACTTTCGCGTACAACTGCAATAAAAAGCGGCTTTTCCCATTCAATCCCGAGCATTCCCCATGCAATGGTCATTGGGTTTACTTTTCCTTCTGCTTCAACGGTCATTAAAGCCCCAATCTTAACTTGCTTTAAAATTTCGGTTGCATAATCTAAAACTTCGATGTTCTTCTTCATGATGTACTCCTCTAAATTAGTGCAGGACTGTTAAAAATATTAATTATTCAACAGACCTAGTATACAGCATGATGTTGTGTAGGTCAAAGAAAAAAATCTTGTTAGAAAGTAAAATAATATGTTCTCAAACTTTGAAGTAAGATTCTATTCAGTTTTTGAACTAAGGAAGGCCAGAAAAAATCCGCTTGCACAGGTAGCAAGAGATATAAGTCCAATTGAAGAGAAGGTGAGTCCGGGATAGATGACTACAACTGAACCGAGTACAAGCCCTAAAATAGCTCCATAGGTTTGAGATGGCAGCTTGTTGAGTAAAACCCGAACTAAACCGGCCCCGCCAAAAAGACCGATGGGCACACCAAGCGCCACAGGTAGTAAGAGAGCTATGTTCATATCTGAAATTGCTCCAATAATAGTTGTATATGCACCGAGAGCTAACAGTAAGAAAGAACCGGAAATACCGGGAATGATCATTGCTATTGCGGCTAATGCGGCGCTAATTAAAAGACGGATAAATAGGCTTACTGTTAAGGTTGTATAGGCTGTTTGCGAAAAAGTACTGTCTCTAAAAACAGTCATGCAAATCATGGCAGATAGAGTAATGAGCGCGCAGATAGCTGTAGAAAAATGCACTACAGTTTTTTTCTGAGATACTTCATTTTGATTCAGAGCTTGTTTTGTTTTTGCAAAAATGAGAGGTACGCTGCCTAAAATCAAACCAATAAAAAACCAGTTTGTAGGCATGGAGTATTGCTCAAAAAGAAGGGTAACAAGCTTGCTAAATGCTAAGATACCAACAATAACACCTGATCCAAGCGGAAGCCAAAATTTCCACATAGAAACAATTTTCTTTACATTTATTGTAATAACAGATATGAGTCGATCATAAATGCCAAAAACTACTGCCATTGTTCCACCTGAAACGCCGGGTATAACATTCGAAACACCAAGAATCATACCGATTCCAAAAAGCTTAACTAGTTCTTTCAT
>CAYJNB010000038.1:0-12281 GCA_964371205.1 uncultured Treponemataceae bacterium | reverse complement strand
CTCTTTTATGGAAAAACTCTTTAAGCTGAAAGAACACAATACTACAGTTCAGCGCGAAGTTATTGCAGGCTTAACAACCTTTTTAACTATGGCTTACATACTTGCGGTAAACCCTGATATGCTTAGCGCTATTGGTGGAGAAGTGACTTTTGGTGCTGTTTTTACTGCTACCGTGGTATCTTCTGTTATTGCAACACTTGTTATGGCTCTTGCAGCTAATTTGCCAATTGCACTTGCGCCTGGTATGGGATTAAATGCCTTTTTTACTTTTACGGTAGTTATTGGAATGGGCATATCATGGCAAACAGCGCTTACAGCGGTTTTCTTAGAAGGTATTCTCTTTATTATTCTTTCGTTCTTTAATGTGCGAGAAGCTATTATCGACTCAATTCCAACAAACCTTAAAAAGGCAGTAGCTGTTGGTATAGGTCTTTTTATTGCAATAATTGGTATGCAGGGTGCAGGAATCATTGTAAATAATGAGGCCACATTAATTGGACTTGGAAATATTTCAGAAGGACCAGCTCTTTTAGCCCTTATAGGTTTGGTAATTATTTCAGTTTTACTTGCATTTAAAGTACAAGGTGCAATTTTAATAGGTATTATTGCTACAACAGTTATTGGTATTCCTATGGGTGTAACAGTTATAAAAGATGGTTTTAGTCCTTTTAGTTCACCAGCAGCTCCTTTATTTTTTAGGTTTGATTTTAGTACTGTATTTACTTTTGAATTCTTTACTGTATTTTTTACTTTCTTGTTTGTTGATATTTTTGATACAGTGGGCACATTAGTTGGTGTTGCAAATCGCGGAAAACTAATGACCGCAGAAGGAAAAATACCTAAGGTAAAGCAAGCTCTCATCGCTGATGCAGTAGGTACAACGGTTGGGGCTTGTTTTGGTACTTCTACCGTAACAAGTTATGTTGAATCAACAGCTGGTGTAGCAGCAGGTGGACGAACAGGTCTTACATCTTTGGTAACTGCAGGGCTGTTCGCTTTAGCACTTTTCTTGTCTCCTTTATTTGGTTTAATCCCTGGGGCTGCAACAGCTCCCGCTCTTATTGTTGTTGGTTTCTTTATGATTGGTGCAGTAACAGAAATTTCGTTTGATGACCCAACAGAGGGAATCCCAGCATTCTTAACTATTGGTATGATGCCATTTGCCTACTCAATTGCAGAAGGTATTTCTTTTGGAATTATCTCCTATGTTATCTTAAAAGCAGCAAGTGGAAAAACAAAAGAAGTTTCTGTACTTACTTGGATTTTGGCAGTTGTATTTGTACTTAAATACATATTAGCCTAGTGTAGTTTTTATAAGCGGAGTTTAATTGACTCCGCTTTTTTTGTTGTGTATACTATTTATTGAGCATTTAGCTCTATATCTAATTTTGAGGGTAGTTATGAATAATTTTGATTTTTGTAGTCCAACACGCTTTGTGTTTGGAAAAGATACAGAGAAGCAAGCAGGGGCCTTACTTAAAGAGTATGGTGCAAAAAAAATTTTGATTCACTATGGTGGACAATCTGCTAAAAAGAGTGGATTACTTGATCGCGTGCTTGAATCTGTAAAAGCTGCTAATATTGATTATATAGAACTTGGTGGTGTAGAGCCAAACCCTAAGAGTGGGCTTGTATATAAGGGCATCGAACTTTGTAAAAAAGAAAATGTAGACTTTTTACTCGCTGTTGGCGGTGGTAGTGTTATTGACTCAGCAAAAGCCATTGGAGTAGGGGTAAAATATGATGGAGATTTTTTTGATTTTTTTGCCGGAAAAGCAGTCCCTGAAGCTGGCTTACCAATTGGTGTTATTGTAACTTTACCTGCTGCAGGTAGTGAAGGTTCAAACTCAGCTGTTATTACACACGAAGAAACAAAATTAAAACGCGGGCTTGGTTGTCAGTTTAACCGTCCTACTTTTTCAATTATGAACCCCGAGCTAACATATACTCTTCCTGCATATCAAACAGCTTGTGGTATTGTAGATATTATGGCTCATGTGTTAGAGCGCTATTTTTCTCAAACTGAAGGGGTTGGACTAACAGATCGATTATGTGAAGCTGTCCTTTTAACAATGGTACAATACGGCCCAATTGCCATAAAAGAACCTACAAACTACGAAGCTCGAGCAAATATTTTCTGGTCTGGTATGATTGCACACAACCAAATTGTTGGCTTAGGTCGAGCAGAAGACTGGGTATGCCATCAAATTGAACATGAACTTAGCGCTCAGTATGATGTGGCTCACGGAGCAGGGCTTGCAGTTGTTATTCCTTCTTACATGAGATACCAAGTAAAACACATTACACCGCTTTTTGCTCAACTTGCAGAACGTGTATTCGGTGTTCCATATGATCGGTTTAATCCAGAAAATACAGCTCTAGAAGGTATTAACCGTTTGGAAGCTTTCTTTAAGTCAATTGGCATGCCAACAACTTTTGCAGAACTTGGAGCAAAGGAAGATGATATCGAGGAAATGGCAGAACGTGCAAAGGTACGCCCTACAGATAATAAAATGGGGTCGTTCCATCCTGTTGGTCAAGATGATTATAAAAAAATCTACAAAATGTGTTGTGGTAAGTAGGAAGAAATGAGCGAAACATACGTACGCCCATCGTGGGATGACTATTTTATGGAGATTTGCCGTACAGTGGCAAAACGTGCGACCTGTGATCGAGGTCGATCTGGCTGTGTAATTGCTAAAAATAATCAGATTTTAGTTACAGGCTATGTTGGCGCTCCAACGGGGCTTGCACACTGCGACGAAGTTGGGCATCAAATGAAAAAAATGGTACACGGTGATGGGAGAGAAACCCAACATTGCGTACGTACTGTTCATGCAGAGCAAAACGCTCTGTGCCAAGCGGCAAAGAGAGGTATTGCAGTAGAGGGGGCTACTCTCTATTGCAAGATGACTCCTTGCCGTACCTGTGCCATGCTCATCATAAATTGTGGCATAACTCGTGTTGTCTGTGAAAAGCGATATCACGACAGCGTAGATTCACTTCAAATGTTTGAACAAGCTGGTGTAACTATTGAACATATTGATGACGACGTACAAACATACAGTAATATGTGACGGTGCATATTAAAGCATACAACTATTAATGCGAGAAACTGCGCACCTTATCTCGTTTTGTCTATGACAAAACGAGTAATAACTGATACAAACATACAGTAATATGTCAGTCGTCGCATAATAATGCATCGTTATTTTTTAATGAATTGCGCGACTCTCCTAGTTTTGCAATGCAAAACTAGCAAAAAGGAGAAAGAAACTGCGCACCGTAATAATCGATAGTTCTGTGCTCTAGTAATTTTCGTGTCTTTGGGTTACACTTATTTTCATGATACTTTCAGATTTTGGAAAAAAGCTTACGGCAAAAAGCGGCATTTTACAGCTCATGGATGATTTGGGAAAACCTTTGCCCAAAGGGGTCCCTGTTTATAGATTAGGTGGAGGAAACCCTGCCCGAGTTCCTGAAATGGAAGAAGCCTTTAGAGCTGAGATAACCGCTCTATTACAAAACGAAGATTCTTTTGAAAAAGCCATAGCTCTGTATGATGCACCACAAGGTAAGCAAGCTTTTTTAGATGCTTTAGTAGAACTATTTAATGCTAACTTTGGCTGGAATATTAGAAGCGAAAATATTATGCTCACCAATGGTAGTCAAACAGCTCTATTTTACTTTTTTAATTTATTTGGTGGAACAGTTACTGACCAAAATGGGAAGCAAACAAAACAGAAAATTGTTTTTCCATTAGTTCCAGAGTATATTGGATATGCAGATCAGGGAATAGAAAAAGATACCTTTGTTGGGATTCCTGCACGGTGTGAGTTTTATAAAGATAATACTTTTAAGTATTTTATAGATTTTTCGGCGCTTGAGTCATATTTAGCATCTAACAACGATACAGGAGCTCTCTGTGTATCTCGCCCAACAAATCCAACGGGGAATGTACTCACAAATGAGGAGATGATACTCCTTAATTCACTTGCTCAGAAGTACAATATACCTCTTTTTGTAGATAATGCATACGGGATGCCTTTCCCGCATATTGTTTTTGTAGAAGATGCAAAGCCATTTTTAACTGAGAACACTGTTCTTGGTATGAGTCTTTCTAAATTAGGCCTACCATCTTTACGTTGTGGCATTGTAATTGCTCAAAAAGAAATTATCGAAAAAATGAGCGCTATAAATGCAATAGCTTCCCTTGCCCCAACTGGTTTTGGACCGACTCTTGTTTTGGAGATGATTAAAAACCATTCACTTTTAAATCTTTCTCAAAAAACAATAAAGCCATATTATGCGTCAAAATCAATCCAAGCACAACAATGGATACACGAGTTTTTTGCAGGTACTGAGTATTCAATTCATAAGAGCGAAGGCGCTTTGTTCTTGTGGCTCTATCTAGCTGACTTACAAATTACAACCATCGACTTTTATGCAAAACTTAAAGAGCGCGGTGTTATAACTGTTCCTGGTGAATACTTCTTCTTTGGATTACCTGAAGGGCAAAAACATGAGCATTTTGATAAGTGCTTACGCCTCAATTATTCAGGTAGCGAAAGTGAAGTACGAGAAGGTTTGCACATTATTTCTGAATTGTATCGACAGTACTCTTAGTGTTAAAACACTTTGATTAGTTATAACAAACTAATTGACTAACTGGCAAAAATAGCTAATACTTACGGTATGAAATTAAAAAAAATTGTATTAACCGTATTTACTCTTGTTCTTCTTTTACCCGTTTTTGCAGGTGGAGTTAAAGAATCAGAAATAGACAAGAGATTAGAAAATACTGAAACTCGCTCAGAAAATGTGCGGGTGGCAGCGCTAAAAGGCCCTAGTGGAATAGGTATGGCTTACTTGTTCGATATTTTGCCTACTATATCTTCGACAAAGTATGAAATTGAAGCAATTGCTTCTCCTGATGTTTTATTACCACGCTTATTAAAGGGCGAACTTGATATAGGTATTTTGCCACCAAATCTTGCAGCAAAGGTGTACAATGCAAACAACGAGGAACTTATATTAGGTGCAGTTGTTGGTAACGGGATGCTTTCGTTGCTTACAAGAGATTCTTCCGTTACTTCAATAAAAAACTTAACAGGAAAAACGGTGTATGTTGCAGGTCAGGGTGCAACTCCAGAGTATGTGTTTAGGTACTTGCTTAAAAATGCCGGTTTAGAAGGTACAGTAGAACTAGATTTTACAATCCCTCCAGCAGAAATTGCATCTGCATTAGTGAGTGGAAAAATAGAATATGCTGTTATGCCAGAACCATTTGCAACGGTAGCAATCTCAAAAGATTCTACAATAAAAAGAGCCTTAAATTTACAAGAGTTATGGGCATCTATCGAAGGAAATAGCAAAAACTACCCAATGACTGTAGTTGTTATTAGAAAAGAATTTGCAAAACTGTACCCAGAATCAGTTCGTAGCTTTTTAGCCTTGTATAAAGAATCAATTGAATGGACAACGGCAAACCCTGTAAAAGCTGGTGAGTTTAGTGAAAAATATGGTGTTGGGGTAAAAGCTCAGCTTGCTTCAGCTGCTATTCCAAATGCTGAATTTGTATTTATTGATGCACAATCTGCAAAAAAATCCATCGAACAATTGCTTTCAGTATTTTTGACGTACGCTCCAACAAGCATTGGTGGTAAATTACCTAATTCTGACTTTTACTTTGACTAGTTTTTAAATTGTTTTTTAAGAAGATGAAGTGTACCCAAAAGAATAGGCAACAAAAAAAATACTCTCTTATTGTTTCTTCTTCAGTTCTTTTTCTGATAGTGGTATGGCACGTTGCTTCTATTTTTGTTAATTCTGTTTTAATATTGCCCCCTCCGATATTAGTTTTTGAGAGATTGCTAGAATTAGCACATACAAATGATTTTTGGATACAAATCGCTGGAACACTTGTTAGGTGTATGTATGCTTTTTTTCTTTCGATAATTATATCTCTGGCTCTTGGTATTGTAAGTGCGATGTTTAACGTTGTTGCTATTTTTTTACAATTTCCACTTACGATGATTAAATCAACTCCCGTCGTTTCTTTTATCTTACTTGCCATATTTTGGTTTACATCAAGTACTGTTCCAATATTTGTTTCTGTTTTGCTTACTGTTCCAGTGTTAACAGCAGCAATTACTAACGGGATAAAAGCTACTGACATAAAGCTACTTGAAATGACAAAAATATTTAAGCTTACTATAAAACAAAAAATACGGAACGTATATATTCCATCAACAATGCCGCATTTTTTATCTGCTGCCCTCTCAAGTCTCGGTTTAACATGGAAGGTGGTTGTAGCTGGAGAAGTCTTAACGCTTCCTAAAAATTCAGTCGGAGTTGCCTTACAAACAGCTAAAGTTCATTTAGAAACAATCGATGTATTTGCATGGACAATTGCTGTTGTAATACTTAGTTACTGTGCTGAATTAGTGTTTATGTGTTATGTTCGCCGAACACATAAGAATGTGTCTCGATATACTAAGGAGTCACATGATGATTAATGCTAGTTTAAGTGCAATTGATCTAATAGATATATGTTTTGATTACGGCACCACACCGCTGTTTAGAGATTTTTGTTTGTCGGTTTCTAAGAATGAGGTTACTGGTATTATGGGAAAATCTGGTTGTGGTAAAACAACACTTTTACGAATTATGGCAGGACTTGAAAAGCCCAAAGCAGGTTCCATTGTTTTTTTTGACCAAGCAGAGAATTCCAGAGTATCATACATCTTTCAAGAACATCGATTACTTCCCTGGTTAACGGTAGAACAAAACATACGTTTACCGCTCGATAATTATTTTTCTCATACCGAAGCACAAGAGAGGGCTGATTACTACCTCAATAAAACAGGTCTTTTTGAACGCCGAAAAGCCTTGCCTTCTCAGATATCTGGCGGAGAATGCCAAAGAACTTCTTTAGCTCGCGCTTTTGCATTCCCTTCAAATGTTTTGCTTATGGACGAACCTTTTCAAGCCCAAGATGCAGCATCAAAAAGGCATCTATATGAACTATTTTCTAATTTACTAGCAGAACAGCAAAAAACAGTAGTTCTTGTTACTCATGACGAGAATGAAGCAAAAACGCTTACACAAAGACTTATTCGCCTAGAAGGTAGCCCCGTAACTGTAGAATCTAAAAAGCTCTAAATAGAGTGGCAAAGGCTGTTGGTAATTGTTTTTGGTGTGGTTTAACCACATACAGTATATTTGCAGTGTAAATTTGAAAATTATCTCCTACGTCATGCGGAAAAAAATCTACTGAAGTACGCGGTATGCTTATAGTGAGTGTTTTTCCGTCCATCTGTATTGTATCTGAATCAACAGTAACGAAAATATCTTCGTGCACTATATCTTTGTTTAATAAAAGATCCGTTGCTATTACGGTACAATTTGCACTTAGTTTTTTTATTTTTTGAGCTTTTTCGTACGCTATAAAGTGCGAGTACAATCCGCTTAGACTGCAGGGAATGTCTTGTTTCGACCAATCAATACTTGCATTAGATACAATTCCCTCTAGAGAACAGTGCGAACATATGAGCTTATTATTATCTGCTGTAATGCTACACAAGCTCATACAGCTCGGGCAACGATATATCATATTCTTAAATGCTTCTATGTTGTCTGTCCCTGCATAAGTAAGATTATTTTTTTCTCTAAGTGCGTATTGGTCAAATGATAGAGATTCTTCTATTTTTGCAAATACCTCGGATTCATTCATAGCTTTAATTTCTTCTACAGATACATATGAGACCTCAGCTATAATTTTTCCACGTTTAAATGAGCTACCATAGGGAGGGTATGCAAAATAGCTTCCGATATCTCTTATAAATATTACATTGTAGCCAGTTTTCTTTATTAATTTAGCAATGCTTGGATTCATGGGTTCTGTCTTACCCCACATGGCAACTTGTCCTTCGGGGTAAATAGCTAAGTTTTCTCTGTTTCTTAACGCCGAAAACATTGTTTTTGTAGAACTAGAGTCGTCGCTTGCAAGACTCTTTGGTATGCAACCAAAAAATAGTAGCACTGCATTAAATAAAGGGTTTAAAAAATATTTACGAGCAACTAAAAATCGCATAGGGCAGGGACCCACTGCATACATAGCAAATAAAAAGTCAAAAAAACAGGTGTGGTTTCCTAATAAAATAAAAGGTCTAGATGTATCTATTGTATTCTTGTGTATTACCTCAAAGTTTCCAGTAAAAAACACAAATATACGTGCTAGGGCATAATAGAATTTCCAGCGGAATGCTATTTTTTGTTTCATGAATATTCCTTGTTTGCTATTCATATAACGAACTAAGCGTTCGATATACGTCATTTATTTTATTTTTCTGTTCATTTGTAAACTCAACTTCTTGTTCATCAATAAGAGTCTCTAAACTTGAAAGGCTTTCGTTAAGGGCAGTGGAAAATCCACGAGAGACCTTAAACCAATACGAGCCATTTGCATCAGTAAATAGGCAGATAAATCCAAGTTCTTTGTTTTTTTGCTTTGCAACTGTAACATGTAATATAGTATGCAAGGCATTTACAAGTTCGGATGCATGTTGAGTTATGTGAAAATTTGCCTTATTGTATTGTTTTTCATACACTAGCGGAATTGTTCTTACCACTTTAAACACAGATTCGAGTTTTTCTCCACTTAGAAGCTCAAATAATACTCCGTCAATGTTTAATACAATTTTTGCTTTAAGAGCTCCTAGCTGTGCCTTGTATGATGGTGCTATATCTTTTATTTTTCCAATTTGAGCAGAGAATTCTTTCCAAGGTAGAATGGCATACTTTTTGCCTTTAATCTTTTTAAGTGCAAAACTCGCATCCCCTATGCGTATACTATCTTGCTCAGCTTTTTCTGATTTGCTAGGCTTTTCTAATTTTATGCTGTCTCTTGTATATGTAGCTAATCGGTCTAGCTTTGCTTTTTCTGCCTTACTGAGATTTGGCCTAAAACTCTTAATTAGCAAAGGATTTATGCGATTTAATAACTGAACTGTAAGAGGTGATACAGACATAGCAAACATGCGGGATGTGCGTACAATTTCTCCTGCAACAATAAATTGTGGATCTGTTCTAAACATAACTGAACCTGGGTGTATTTGTATGCGTTCGGCTGTTAGAGTTCGGTATTGTTCTCGCTTCTCTCTCATACATACAAATTGAATATGCCCAGTCGCTACACAAGTTAGATAATCTTCTATCCAACGATTATTTTGAGTTGCTGAATTCATACCAGAAATAATTGGAACTCCTATGTCGGATACAATTTGTTCTAGCTGCTCTTTTATGTTTTTTATTTCTGCCATTACTCGGTCATCGAGGTAACTTCTTTTGCAAAACTGTTCTCGTGGTTTTCCTTCTTTTTCTGAGCAGTAACTATGAAACAGTTTTAAGTATGTAACAAAATCTCCGTAGTTATCTCGGAATCTATGATGTGCCTTACGAGCATCGGTTTCTTCTCCTGGAGGTAGCACAAACGGGGATGAGGCAGACAAAAAAGCCGCTGCAATCAATACTTCTTCTATTACCGAAGGATAGCTGAGCATTGCTTCTACTATAATTCGACTTTGTCGAGGTAGCAGTGGAAAGTAAACCATTTTTTGACCAATGGAAGAAAGACTTCTGTCATCATTCAGTGCATGGAGCATGGTTAGTGTATCAATTGCTCCTCGGATGCCTTGTTCGTTTGGTGGCGATATAAAGTCAAATTGCTCAAAGTCTGTTATTCCTAGTTCAGCCATTCGCAAAACTACCTCAGAAAGATCAGTACGGTAAATCTCTTCTGTTGTGTACATTTGACGGTTTTCGAAATTTTTACGCTCATAAAGACGATAACAGGTACCAGCCTGTGTGCGTCCTGCACGGCCTTTTCTCTGATTGCATGATGCCTTAGAAACAGCTGTTTCGACTAAGCTTGATGTAAAGGTTGTAGGGCTATAATAATTAAGCTTTGCTAGACCGCAGTCTATTACAACGCTTATGCCTGCAATAGTAATGCTTGTTTCAGCAATGTTAGTAGAAATTACCACCTTTTTTTTACCAAAGGGAGCGTTTAGAAACACACGTTCTTGCTCTTCTTTTGCGAGTCTTCCGTATAGAGGAATAATAAAAAGCTTTTTTCCAATTGAAGAGCGATATAAGGCGTTCATACAGTCTTTTATAGCTTTTTCGCCTGGCAAGAAGACTAGTACATCTCCTTTTTCGGCATTTGAAATTACACGTTCCACTGTCTCAACTACTTTTAGAGATAAGGCATCTGTATTTGAAGAACTTGTACTACCTGCAGCAATCAATGGTGGGTCGTATATAGTTGCAACTGGGTATGTTATTGTATCTATAGTTACTATAGGGCAGTCATCAAAGTAAGCCGAAAATAGCTCTGTGTTCATGGTAGCAGAAGAAATAATTACCTTAAAATCAGGTCTTTCTTGTAAAAGCCGCTTAAGAAGTCCTAAAACAAAGTCAATGTTAAGACTTCTTTCATGCGCCTCATCTACCATAATAACTGAATATTTTGACAGATACGGATCAAGTTTCATTTCTTGTAGAAGAATACCGTCTGTCATTATTTTTATTTTTGTAGTGTGGTCAGTTTTATCTTCAAAGCGCATTTTATAGCCAACCATACCAGGAAAAGTTGTTTTGAGCTGTTTTGCAATAAATTCGCTTACCGAAAGTGCTGCAATTCTACGTGGCTGTGTTACAGCAATCATTCCTGACTGAGAGAAGCCCGCTTCGTGTAAAATAATTGGTATTTGTGTTGTTTTTCCTGACCCTGTTGGGCTTTGAACTACTATTACTTGATTGTGTTCAAGCATATCCAAAATGCGTTGTTTTTGCTCATATACAGGCAGTTCACTATACTTAATTGCCATGTCGCTCTCCGTTTTGTCTCATTTAATAAGTATACAATCTAAATAATAATTTGACAACTATAAATTTAGGGTCTATAATATTGTTATAATTTTTGGAAATATGTTGTAGAGAAAAGAAGAAGCTACAACGACAGTTGGAGGAAAAACTGATGGCACAAACAAAATGTGTGTATTTTTTTGGAAATGGAAAAGCTGAAGCAGATGCTTCCATGAAAAATGAACTTGGCGGAAAGGGCGCAAACCTTGCAGAAATGACAAACTTAGGTATACCTGTGCCCCCAGGATTTACCATTTCAACAGAAGTTTGTAAGCTTTACTACGAAAATAATAAGAGTCATTCAGACGCCTTAAAAAAGGAAGTTGCTGAGAATTTAGAGAAGTTAGAGAAAGCAATTGGAAAAAAATTAGGCGATGCAGATGATCCTCTTTTAGTATCAGTTCGCTCAGGAGCAGCTGTTTCTATGCCCGGTATGATGGATACTGTATTAAATCTTGGTATGAACGATAAGGCTGTTGCAGGATTGGCAGCTAAAACAAATAATCCACGCTTTGCTTGGGATGCGTATAGACGCTTTATCCAAATGTTTGGAAATGTTGCAATGAATGTTCCTCACGATGAGTTTGAGCATGCCCTTACTAAAATAAAGCGAAGTAAAAAAATTACACTTGATACAGATTTAACAGCTACTGACTTAGAAACACTCGTTGGTGAGTATAAAAAAATCTATAAAGCCAGTGTAGGCGAGGATTTTCCTCAAGATCCTGTTGAACAAATGTGGCTTTCGATAAATGCTGTTTTTGGTTCATGGATGAACGATCGAGCTATAAAATATCGACAGCTCAATAATATTCGCGGCCTTGCCGGTACTGCAGTTAATATTCAATCGATGGTATTTGGTAACTTTGGAAACGACTCTGGAACAGGAGTTTGTTTTAGTCGCGATCCATCTACAGGTGAAAATGAATTTTATGGCGAATATCTAATGAACGCTCAGGGTGAAGATGTTGTAGCAGGTATTCGAACTCCAGAGCCAATTTCAAAACTAGCAAACGAAAACAAAGAAGTGTACGATCAACTGGTTGCTATTCGCGACAGACTTGAGAAACATTACAAAGATATGCAAGATATGGAGTTTACAGTACAACAGGGCGTGCTCTACATCTTACAAACAAGAAGTGGAAAGAGAACCGGACAAGCAGCTGTTCGCTGTGCTGTCGAAATGGTAGCCGAAGGGTTAATTGATAAAAATAAAGCAATAAATAGAGTAGAGCCAGATCAAGTTGATCAACTTTTACACCCTATGATTGATCCTGCCGTTGTACGTACTACCGAAGCTTTAACAAAAGGTCTTAATGCTTCCCCTGGAGCTGCTTGCGGACAAATTGTGT
>CAYJNB010000037.1:0-13551 GCA_964371205.1 uncultured Treponemataceae bacterium | reverse complement strand
CCTGAGTCAGGCGGAAAAAGCGCTTAGGGAGTATTATATAAAAAATATGTATTATATAAATGCTCAATACCCAGACTATACTTCCCACGAGGAGCAGGCAAAGACATTAGATATAATTGCACTTATTACCGATAGTGTCTCACAGATAAATAGTGATAGTACGGCTTTAGAAAATGATGTGTTTACACAGCTTATTGAATTAAAAAAAAGTAGTTTATTAGCACATCCGACTGTTCAAGAAGCTGTTGAAGAATATATTAATAATATCCTTATTTATAAAGCAGCTGTTGATGTTACAGCGATTGGTCTTACTGTAGATCAGTTAGATAATCAATTATTAGAAGCTACAAAAAAATACCAAGAAGTGTTTAATGAACTTGTACAACAAGAGGATGCAACAATTTTTTCAGAAGAGTTATATTCTACAGCTCTTCTCATAGGCTATCTTGAGTCTCTTAAAAATGAGTTAACCGAAAGCCCAACAATATGGCTCGAACAAGCTATTGCTGCAAATATAGTATCAGTAAAAGATATACCGGTGGAAAAGCAATCAGCACTGGAAACACTCCTTGTATCGCCTTCTCAAATAAGAGCAGATTATACGAATAGACTTCTTACGGTGGCTAATCACCATATAGCCTGGTTGTACGACTTTACAATTGATTTTGATAGTACTTCAAATACAGAACATACTACCGAAGATAGTATGTTGCTGGAAGAAGAGCTATTTACCTTGCACTCTAACTATGCACAATTCTTTCTTACTGACCAGCTTGAGCAAGAAGTTTCTATGTTGCTAGATATTCTATCACAAGAAAAGCTAAGCGATGCGGAGTTGGATACACAAATTAGATTCCTAGAAAATGCAATACTAAGCGCACAAAATGAAGTTAACTCAAAGCAAACCGAATGGCAAAACGCTATTCAAGATACTTTAGGTATATACGCACAGTACAGTTCTGCAGTTTTAGAATCAGATAGAGCATTTAAAAAAGCAAAAGAAGCATCGCTTGAACAACGTAAAAAACAAGAAATATATAATTGGGCAAGCAGTATTTATTTAGCAAATTTTGGCTCGAGTAATCAAGACTATATGTCTCCTAAAGAAAAACTAGTAGAAGTAGAATATGCTTATAATAGGGCTCTTATAGTTGAAGAAGAGCTCACTACATTGTTTAATACACAAAAAGTGGAGAACGAGACATACAAAAATCTACAGAGTGAATACGAACAAAGTTCTGAAGCATATTATCTGTCTGAAGTTATCCTCAATGAGGCGCTATTAGAAATATCGTTACAGTTTCAAACAATATACGAACTAGAATGGGCTAATAAAACAAGTGCTTCGAGTATTCTAAAAGATACTAGTATTACACAAGAAAGCATTATTAGTGACTTTAATCAGAGGGATTTAATACAGATTACACATGGTCATGATGGGTATACTATTACCCTGTCAGAAAATAACTTCTTAACAGATGAAGATACGATCCTTCTTCAGTACTTAACAGAAGATGTATCCGAATCCACTTATCTTAATGAGTCAATTCTATTTACACAGGCACAACTTGATACAATAGAGTGGCTTGAAAAGATGCAGGCAAAAGGACACGAATATTATAATGCAATTGTCTTAGCTTCATTATATCTAAAGTCCTATAGTTCTCCTCAAAATAGAGATAGGTGGTTTATAGATTCTTTTGATCCGCTGGATGAATCACATTTTAATATGGGCGATATCCCAACATCCAATAAATTTCATAATGTAGATGTTCACGATGTATACAATAATGCTAAACATGCAATTTTACATGATGCTTACAATAATATTATTAATGTAGAATCAGCAAAAGAAGATATTGCAAAGTATATATTATATAAGCATACAACGCTTGCCTTTGACTTAAATACAGAAGAAAAACTTTTGTTTGATCAATACGTTCTTCAAGAAGTAATAAAAACAGTAAAATCTAAGTATAATTACTACGCTAGTAAAGCAAAGCGTTACACAGTTATAGCAGCTAGTGCCGCCGCCGCCGCAGGATTTTTTACTCCGTGGTTATTCGGAGTAGCTGCATATAATTTATATTTAGCAAATCATAATTCTGATCGAGCTCGTAGTCTAGGTTCATTAAATAAAGATATAGCAGCAATAAAAGACGGTCGTAAGAACTTATTAGATTCTATCAATAGCGAACAAATAGCTTATCTTGTTCAGTGGCAAGATAGCTCAAAAAGCTTGCCTCAGGCCATGGAAGTTTTACAAGGTCTCTATTATGGATCAGTAGAGATAGCAGATAATAAACAAGCAATTAGCTATGAACAGTTTGTAACGGGAGTAGACTTGTTACTCGAACAAGCTTCGATTTCCGTAAATCAAGAACAAAAAGACATTCTACTTTCTAAAGAAGTCTTTATGCTAAGTGGTGCAAACGAAAAAACAAATACAGCTGAAGCATTAGTTTCTGTTTCTTTTTATTTTGATCAACTGCAGTTAGTTTCTCAGTATAACAAAGATGTATATGAAAAAAAACTAAAGAGCGACCAAGAGAAAAACATACTTGCATACCAGCAAAATGTAAGCGCAGTTTTAGACTTGCAAATAGAACAAAGATCAATACTAATAAACCTTTCGACAATGGCAGCAAATACATCCTTAACGGAAGAAGAGCGAAATATATACAAAAAACAATATGATGAGTACGTGCAATCCCTGCAAGATGATAGTTTATTTAGAGAGCAGGTTAGCTTGTATGCTGGCTTAGCATGGGGTGCAAATACGTGGGATCAAAAGCAAGAATCTGTATTTTTAAAAACTATGTATAATACAAATTTTGATTATGAAACTAACTATAGTAAACCAGTGGAAGAATACACGCAAAAAATACAAAAAAATTATAAAGCCTTATTATTAGATGCATTCGCCAATAATAGTAACGCAGTCTATGCACAGAAAAAAAATGAGTGGCAGCAGCAACTTGCTTCTTTTTTTGAGCAAGAAAGAACGTGGCTTGGACAAATGGCATTAATAAAAGAATTAGGCCAGAATGAATGGAATGCGGCAGAAGCAAAGTTGAATCATACGTACCAACAATGGAAAAAAGCTTTTGTTCGTCAATACGAAAAAAATAGTTTAGAATGGACTACAAATTATGCAAGCTTTCTCACCTCGAAAAATGAATGGATAAGCGAGCAATACGTATATGCTACAAACATTGCTAGTGCAAAGACAATAGCTGCGAGTGGGGCTTCTGTAGATAGTATAATTGCTAAATCACTAACTTCCACACTCGAGCCTCAAAATGTACTCATTACACCATTAGATACAAAGGAATATGTAGGTACCTTATTAGCAGATACAAAACTATCTGCTTTACTAAAGCATGCATCTTTACTACAAGATAGATCCTATTATTCCAGTTTTATTTTAAACGAAGGTTCAATACATACGAGTCAAGCAGATATAGCACTCCTTACAGCAAAAGATATTCTTTTTACTATCCAGGAGGATATGGAAACACTTGCGTCAAGCTTAGCCGTAGAACAAGCTCGCAAAGTATATACAGATACGAGAGATGCATACATGAGTCGTCTACAAGCAGAAAACGCTGTTATGAGAGACTGGCAAAAACAACTTGTTTTAAATGCAGGATATAACATTGCAGGTAAGGAGATATATCGCAATGCAATAATTGGTGCTACCTTGAATAATCCTATTCGAGAAAAACAAACTGTGTATGCATACAAGGATTTTGTTGCAGAATCTCCAACAAATACTTTCTTTCTTTTTGAAAACACATCCCACATCAGTACCGATACTGCACTTCAGAGTATTAAACGTGCAACAGAATCTCTAGAACTGTGGGCTAATCGAATTTTCGGGGCTGTAAATGCAGATGGGACTATAAAACATTGGAATATACCACGCTCTATTGCAGATGCAGCAAACGTAAAAGAATATGCACAAGCAGAAACAAAGGATATGACAGATGTTATATCTTTTGTTTCTCTACGAGATGGTGAATTTGGTGAGCATCTAGGATATGAGCCGATTTTTAAGACAACAAATCTTGATCTTGATAAAAGTATGAAAAAAAATATACTTAAGGCAGGAAGAGGACAAATTGGTCTTATTATGCAGGATTATTATTGGAACTCTCTTAAAATGCAAGCTGGCTACGCAGAACTAGCCTTGCCCTCATACGATAAACGCTTATGGGATGATAGTAATAGCCCTATCAAAGCTCCAACTATGCGAGCAGTAGCAGATATTTCTATGAATATCGTTGGTAGTACTATCCCCGGTTTTGGTAGTTTTTTACTTAGTTTATCGGACGATGTGTTTTTTTCTACCCTTGATATAACAGGAGGCTATAAGACAGGAGGAGATATTGCAAAACACTTAGTATCTAAAACTGCCAGTACTGGACTTAATAGCGGTCTTGGTGGTCTGCAAGGTCTAATTAAAACAAATAGTGCTTTGAGCCAAGTTGTCGCAGACACAGCTGTTAACCTTGCATCAAGTGCTGTATATACAACTGGGTCTCAATTTATTTCGAACATTGACTTTGCACAAATTGGAACAAAAGACTGGTTCGATTCAGATTCCTTCAAAGAATCAATGGGTAGTTTAGATACATGGGCAAATACTATTGGTTCGTTATCTAGTGGTATGCTAAACATCGCAACAGTAACAGATGGACTAGGATATACTCTAGAAAGTAGTGTTTTTAATACCTACGATATGCAAAAGTTTAATAGTTTTTTTGGAAACACTGTTTCTAGCGGAATACAATTTGCACAAACAGGATCATTGCATCTTAATATTCTAAATAGTGCCGATATTGCTTCCTTGTTAAAACTTGACAGCTTGCGAGCAAAGGATTCATTCGGCAGTAAAACCAATGACTATACGCAGGTAGGACTTTTGGAGGTCGATATTGGAAAAGATGGCTTGTCTTTTGCTCTTGGTGAGCAAGGCCTCGGTGTTAGTGTTACGCAGCTTTCTCAAGCTTTAAAAGGTTTAGATGATGTAAGCAAGATTATTTTTGCTAAAGCTTCAAATAAGTTAGGCGATAACACAAAAATAAGTGAGCTAAATAGTATAAATGCACTTGCGTATACTGGTTTAATGGGAAATATGCACAACTATGAGCTTGCACAGTTACTGTGGAATGATTCAGTTCAAATTAATTTTGCAGACCTACAAACAGAGTATGGTTATTACAATACTGATGAAGAAAATACTATAACAATTTCTAATAGCTTACGGGGCAATTCAAGAGAGCAGGTAAGTAAATTAGCAACAGTATTGGCACACGAAGGAAGTCATGTTTTCGGAAACAGCATTGAAGGTATCGCTCACCAAGAGGGTATAATAACCTATAACCAACTATCCCGACTGTACGATATTACACGAGAAGTAGAATTTACGAATCAAATGTTAGAAGCAATACTTTCGGACACAAGTTGGATAGAAGACACTGCAATAACTAAGAATTGGCAAATACTACAAAATGGAAATGATGCTTTTTCGTATCTTTTTGATTCACAATTTGATTTTGAACGTGGTAACAATACAAAAATCAGTGCAGAAGATTTTATAATGTATCTTTCTGAGCTGCAAAAAGAGTTTTCTATCTCAGACACTCCCACACTTTTTAAAGTAAATGCACTTCTTGATTTGGAAAATACGTTTACAAACAATTATGCAGCATTATATGTAAATAATGATGATAAGCCTCGAATTACTGCAGATTTATTTTATCAAAAAATGGCCTCAATTTATGGCTCAACAAATATGATATATGATAGTCTTTATAATCTAAATAATTTTTATTATGATTCACATAAGATTGCACTAAGCAGTATTGCCGCAAAAGAACTTCTTAGCTTACCACTAGATTCTGAGGGAAATTATACAAACAACACGGCAGTAGACTCACAAACAGTTAACAATCTTATTGCAACAATAAATACACACTTCGAAGACATACTCGCTAGTTCATTATTACAAAAGACAGCGGCAAATACAATCGACAGTTCATTAATTCTTAGTGTTAATACAGATAATTCAAATATTTCTTTCCCTATGGCTTTAAACTATGAAGGAGAGATAATTAGAATAACGAGTGGGTATGGTTTAGATATATTCCAAGATAATGGAGCATTTAAGTATAGAAACCACTACGCTAATGACTTTGCTGGAGATAAAACAGATGCAATTCTTTCAAACCCGCTTATTGCAACGGAGGACAATTTGTTATATCAACTTGGGTGGGATTCGAGCAAGGGCCTGTTGTATTCATTATATACTTTAAATGATTCTCAACCTCATTCGCTTATGACTCATCTAAGTGAGAATACACTAATAGATTATTTTACTCTATTAACTACGGAGGGAGTTAGCCTAACCAATGGCAAGCTTGCAGGAGTAACTCAGAATACACAAATTGGGTATACAGGTTCTACAGGATCTAAAAGCACAGGAAACCATTTACACTATGAGTTGTTTGATGCAGATGGCTTGCGAGTTGATGCAATGAGTAGCACGTATAATGAGCTTTTACGTAATGGGGCTATAGTAGAAGATGAGCTAATGCTCTCCCTCTCATCATTTCCAAATATTCGATCGTTGCAAACAATATATGCAATCAGAGACTCAAATATTGAAGGTTTATTAGATGCATATTTTAACTATTTTCCGTCAATGTTAAGAGTATATAATTCAAACGAATATAATAGGCATAATATTTTTACAAGATTTTAGAATTGTTAAGTAATTGTAAAAAAAAAATAAATATTTGTTTTTTTTACTTGCTTTAAAGACAAACTGTGATATACTTAACATAGGCATAAGGGGGAAAGGATTAATTAAATCCTACAGTACGTTCATTTTGGAGGAAGTATGAGATTTCTTAAGTGTGAGCATTGTGGAAATATTGTTGGTTTTGTCGAAGATAAAGGCGTTCCAATGATGTGTTGTGGAGAGCAGATGCACGAACTAATTCCTGGTAGTGTTGATGCTGCAACAGAAAAACATGTCCCTGTGTTAACAGTAGATGGAAATAATGTTTCTGTCGTAGTAGGGAGTGTAGAACACCCTATGACTGAGGAGCATCGAATTGAGTGGATTGCACTCGAAACAATAGAGGGTAATCAACGAAAAGCCTTAAAAGATGTTCCGAAAGCAGATTTTATGATTTGCAGTAATGACAAGGTTGTCGCCGTATATGCGTATTGTAATTTACACGGCTTGTGGAAGGCTTGACAACTTATTTAATTGAATTTGCGTCCCTTAGAGCACTTACTTCTTACAGCTTTGCCTAACTTGTGCTCTGAGGGACGTTTTATTTTAAAATCATTTCTTGTTTTTTTGCTGACTTTTGTGCTATACTATTTTAGTGAAAAAAACTCAATTGTACTTGCTAACTATTCTCTTGTTCTCTGCTTTAGTATTTTCTTGTTCCTCAGAAGTTATAAATTTTTCCGAGGATGAATCGTTAAGGTCAAAAATAGAGCAAGTGTATAATACAGTGGAGTGGCAAGAAGAAAATACTGTAAAAAGAGACGAGGTTATAGGAATTACAGATGGGTTAGAAAAACCACTTTCTTTTTTTGATTCACCAGCTATCTATCCAAACCTACAAGGTTTTACAAGCTTAGATAATTCACAACTTCCAAATACTCTTGTAAATAAAATGAATACATTTTTAGAAAAACTTCCAGAGAATGTAGACGAAAATTTTATTCTAGAGCAGAGAACCTATGTAATTTTTTATATAAAACGTTCTCTTTTTAATTTTCAAATTGATTCATGGCTTTATGGTAAGCCTGTTATACAAGATAACATGTATGAGTTTTCTGTAAGGCTATTTTCAGATGAGTCATATCGAGATACTCATTTTTTTGTTGTAAAGACAGATAACGATTTCTACATTGATCAGATTCAAATAGGAGAAGTGGTAAGTGAATAAGAGTTTTAGCAGAATTGAACGTGATGTAGTTCTGGACTTTATTGCAAAAGCTCTTCCTGAATTACAAATTTACAAGAATGGAGAGCATTTTTTGCTCTTATTGCCAGGTACGTACATTGTAGCGCGCGAAACAATAATTTTTAATCGCCAAGATACCCTGGGGCCTCTCAGTGGCGGCGATGATATACGTGTTCATTTTTATTATTTTAATCGTGGCTTATACTTTGAATCATATCTTGCAAAGTCAGATAGTAGAGTGGCAATTCCAATATCAAAGGACATTTTTAAAGTGTCTGAGCGAAATTCTGAAGCGACACTAGATTTTTCTGGCGAGTTTCAGTTTGAAGCATCAAATAATATTGTAAGAATTCCCTGTTCTGTTTCTAAGCATTTTCCTTTGTTTGTTGAAGATACAAAGAGAATATCTTATCCAAAAGATCCTTCAGTATATGGGGATATATTAGCTAGTTTAGAAGAAATTCCTGAGCCATGCAAACAACCAATTGCCTCCTTCTTATCATCTAAGCGCGAAAAAAACTTTGCTGTTCTCGGTACAGCTGATCCTGTTCACGTGTTATATATAAGCGAAAAATTAGTAATAATTGGGGGAGGGAGTAATAATTTCCCCTTTATAAAGTATTCTAATTACATGTTCTTATGCCGAATTGGTATGAGAAGTTTAAAAACACTTTGTACAGTAGAATCGGTATTCTCGCACTCAGATAAGCAATGCGCAGTGTGTTCGTATATGGAATTAAAACCAGAAGACAAAAGGTTTTTATTCGAAAAATTGTACAAGAGAATTTTTAACTAATTTTATTCATCCTACTCGGTTTTGCTAGCTTCTTTTGCTTCAACATTCTTTTCGACTTCTTCAGCCTCAGGTGGCCCTGAACTCATGAGTACTGCCACAGGGTATAAAAAGTCAATATTTTCGCAAACTATTTTTAGTACCACCATAATTGGAACGGCCAAAATCATGCCTGTAAAGCCCCAAATCCACCCCCATAAAGACAGCGAGGTAATAATAATAAAAGGAGAAATCCCCAGTCTCTTACCCTGTAGTTTTGGCTCAATTATATTACCTAAAATTTGATTTACTGCAAGCATAAGGAGAGCTGTAAGTATAACAGGAGATTTTAATGGCCAGAATTGAACAAGGGCAAATACGCCTGTTAGAACACCAGCAAAAATAGATCCAAAAGTGGGAATAAAGTTCATAAAAAAAGCTATAAACCCCCAAATTACAGGAAAATCAAGGCCAATTAGTAGGGTCCCAACATACACAACAATACCAGTCATTGCAGATATATAAAACTTAACCGTTACATACCGCGTGGATTGTTCAACAATTTCTGTAAAAATAGACTTGTTTTTTTTCCCCATTGAATCTACAAAAGCTGCTTCAATTTTTTCCTTAAAATAGCGTAATTCTGCTAAAAAGAAAAACATAAATAAGAAAATAAGTGTTGCAGAGCTTAGCAAGCTAATAACTTGGCTAGATACATTTCTAATTTGGTCTTGCAAAAAACCTCGTATACTCGCTTGTTCCCATAAATTAGTAATGAGACTGCTATCTACATTATATGACCAATCGAACATACCAGCAAAGGTTTGGTAAATTGTAGTAAACCGATTTTCATACACAGGGTATTCTTCAACAATAGTTCTAAGACTAAAAAACAGAAGGTTTCCGAGCGAAAATAAAACTAAAGACACCCCAAGCATAACAATTAAAATACAAAGGGTTAGAGGCATTTTTAGCTTTGTATTAAGCGTATATACAAGTGGTTCAAAAACAAAACTTAAAAAAAGTGCAATCGCAAGTGGAATAAATACTGAAGAGGTAAATTTAAGCACAACACAGGCTACTACTACTGCCATAAAGAGTACTAAAAAAAAGCTCGGCCCTGCAAAATGTATCCGTTTGTTCATTCAATACTCCTTATGCGAATAGCTCATTACTAAACGTTCGTTATTCAATGTTCGGTGCTCAAAAATATTTTTGAACCTTGTCGTTTTATCGCTTTTCTATTTTATCGAAACCACAGAATGGAACAAGTGCTTCTGGAACAGTAACAGAACCATCTTCGTTTTGATAGTTTTCTAAAATTGCCACAAGAGCTCGAGAAACAGCCACTGCTGTACCGTTCAACATGTGAACAAACTTATTCTTGCCATCATCATCTTTGTAGCGCACATTTAAGCGGCGAGCTTGAAAGTCGGTACAGTTAGAAGTAGAAGTAACTTCTCCCCAGTCTCCACCGTTGCGCCCTGGCATCCAAGCCTCTAAGTCCCATTTGCGGTAGGCAGGAGCACCTAAGTCTCCTGTACAAGTATCTACTACACGGAACGGAATCCCTAATCCTTCGAATATGCGCTCTTCGATTACACGTAATTTATCGTGCAATTCTTCTGATTGTTCGGGTAAACAATACACAAACATTTCGAGTTTTGTAAATTGGTGAACGCGGTATAATCCCTTGCTAAACTGGCCGGCTGCTCCCGCTTCTTTTCTAAAACAGTGCGAAAGCCCGCAATATAGTAAAGGTAATTTTTCTTTAGGTAGAATTTCGTTTGAGTGGTAACCACCAAGTGTAATTTCTGCCGTTGCAACAAGACAAGTACCATCACCCTCGAGTGAATACACATTCGATTCGCTTCCGCGTGGGTTAAATCCAATACCTGTTAAAATCTCTTCGCGTGCAACGTCTGGTGTAATAAAAGGAGTAAAGCCTTCTTTACGCAATAAGTTGAGTGCGTACATAGTCAACGCTTGCTCTAAAAATACTGCTTCATTTTTAAGGTAGTAGAACTTACTGCCCGAAACCTTAGTCGCTGCATCAAAGTCAACCAAATCAAGGTCTTGTGCAATTTCTACATGGTCTTTTGGCGTAAAGCTAAACTCTCGCGGCTTACCCACTTGTTTAACTTCGAGATTATCCTCATCTATAGCACCCTTTGGAGCCGCTGGGTGAGCCATGTTTGGAATTTGTCTTCCAGCAATATCCAACTCAGCTTCTGCTTCATTAAGAGAAGCTTCCATAGCTTCTATTTCTTTTTTTATATTTTTGCCTTCTTCAATAAGGGTAGTTCTAACATCTGGTTCAAGTTTCCCCTTCATCTTAGCAGCATTTTCATTGCGCTTTGTTTGCAAAACTTGTAAAGAAGTTACAAGTTCAGTTCTCTTGTCAAAAAGGCGAATAACCAAATCAGCATCCGCATTCATATTTCTGTCTGCAATATTTTGCTTAACTGCATCCACATTATCTTTAATAAATTTATAATCTAACATGAGCCTATTATACGACATTTTTGCTCTAATTGTCTATCGCCGAATAAAAAAACTACAAAAAAAAGACTCCGAATTACTCCGGAGTCTTAAAGCAAACTTATTAGATTTATTTATTCTCTAATTTATTCATACGAGCAGCCATAATATTTGCAAGGATAGCCCCAGAAATATTGTGCCATACACTAAACAATGCACCAGCAACAGTTGCTAAAGGCATAGATGCAAAGTGAATTGCTGCTAAAGAAGTTGCAAGACCAGAGTTTTGCATACCAACTTCGATAGAAAGAGTGTTACATCTACTTTCTTCCATCTTAAAGATTTTACCAATTCCAAAACCAGCAGCATAACCACAAATGTTATGAAGAATAACTACAACAAAAATAATTGCGCTTGTAGATAAAAGACGTGCAGAGTTTGCAGCAACAACAGATGCTACAATAGCAACAATAGCTGTTACAGAAATGATTGGCAAGAATGCTACAACTTTTTCTGTTAATTTAGATAAAGTCATGTTAATAATAACACCAAGTGCAATTGGAATAAGAACTACTTTTACAATAGACATAAACATTGCAAATAATGCAACATCAATTGTTTGTCCTGCAAACACAAGTGTTAAAATAGGAGTTACAATTGGAGCAAGGAGTGTAGACACTGCAGTCATTCCAACAGAAAGTGCAACATCACCTTTTGCAAGATATGTCATAACATTAGAAGAAGTACCACCTGGGCAAGTTCCAACTAAGATAACACCAACAGCCAACTCAGGTGGAAGTTGAAAGATTTTTACCAATACAAATGCAATAATTGGCATAAGAATAAATTGTGCACAAACACCAAGAATAACATCTTTTGGGCGAGAGAATACAACTGCAAAGTCAGTAGCTTTTAATGTAAGCCCCATACCAAACATAACAATCATCAATAAAGGTGTAATATAACTTGTTTTAATCCAGCTAAATGAAACAGGCACAAATAATGCAAGTGCCGCTACTACAAGAACAATAATTGCCATGTATTTACCAACAAAGTTACTTACCATCTCCGTTTTTTTCATAAGTCCTTCCTTATTCTTTTCTTTCTTTAGTAATACTAAAGTTCCTGTAAGTATATTAAACTCTATCCAATTATTCAATACATTCACCCTTATATTCCTTGCAAAATTACAAAAAATGTCATTTTGGATTTGTAAATACACAAAAGTGAGCTCTTTTGCTCTTAATTAAATTTTTCACTCTTTACTTTGAGCTTTTTATTAGGTATGATAAGCTATGCATTCAAATGTTGCTCATATTCACCTAGATAATTTTAAGAAAAATATAGCTCATATTCGGCACACTATAGGCTCTTCGGTAAAGCTTTGCTTGCCCGTAAAGGCAAATGCATATGGTCATGGTAATGTGATTATTGCGCAGGCCGCACAAAAAATAGGGGTGGATTGTTTGGGTGTTGCCTCTGCAAAAGAGGGCGTAGCTCTTAGAAAAAATGGGATAACGCTTCCTATTCTTTGCTTTAGCCTTTGTCCATCAACAGAGCTTGAATTTATTGTTCAGTACGATTTGAGTCCCTTTGTATGTGATGTTGACTACATAGATGCACTCGCCGCTTGTGCGCAAAAACATAACGCTGTGGTTCATGTTCATTTAAAAATAGACACGGGAATGGCACGCGTAGGTTGTTCTGCAAACGAAACTCTTTCTCTTGCTACTCATATTGCACATACTCCTTCTGTAAAGCTCGCAGGGGTATGTACTCATTTTGCTGTTGCAGATTCTCGCACAAAAGAAGATATATCCTTTACAGAACAGCAAATTACACTTTTTAATAACACTGTCAAAACCATACAAGAGGCAGGTATCGATACCGGCATTGTACACGCCGCAAATTCCGGTGGTGCCTTTTACTTTCCACAAGCGCATTACGATATGGTGCGAGTTGGTATAGCCGCTTATGGCTATCTCGATGTCGAAACTGAAAAGCATCTACTACCTGTTATGAGTCTTACAAGCTGTGTAAGCACAATAAAAAGCGTACAAAAAGGTCAAACTATATCGTATGGCAGAACATGGGTTGCCCCAGCAGATACTGATATTGCTACAATTCCCATCGGTTATGGCGACGGCTTACTTAGGCGTTTTTCTCCAGGTTTGCACGTGCATATTAATGGCTGTAAATTTCCTGTAGTAGGGCGCATTTGTATGGATCAGTGCATGATCGATTTAGGTAAAAATCACGGGGTAAAACGCTGGGATACCGTAACCATCTTTGGTCAGCTTGCAG
>CAYJNB010000036.1:0-13719 GCA_964371205.1 uncultured Treponemataceae bacterium | reverse complement strand
GTGGTGCATCATACGAGCCAAAAGAAGCAAACCAAGAGTGCCACCTGTCTTTATATTGATTTACCTCACCAGTACCAGTTTTTCCTGCAACTTGAACAACCTTGTTACTTTTTAGGGGAAATTGTACAGATCCGTCGGTTACAGTATAGCGTAAGTATTCTTGAACAGTGTCCCATACTTCTGGAGCTATGCTGGATTCAAATAAAATTTCTGGTTCTACAGCAGTTATTACGCTATCAGTAACGGGATCTCGAACTTCTTTTAAAAGATGAGGTTTATAAATTTTACCCTTGTTTGCAATCATAGCCATCATATTTGCTACTTGCAAAGGTGTTGTTAGCATAAACCCTTGACCAATGGTGTAGTTCATTGTATCACCACCGAGCCATCTTTCGTGATATCGCCGTTCTTTCCAACTCGGAGTTGGAACAAAGCCAGTGGATTGACCAGGTAAATCAATACTAAATTCTTCGCCAAAACCAAATTCTTTTGCGTATGAAGCAATAACCTCTGCTCCAATATAATCACGGCCAACTGTGCCAAAATAAATATTGCAAGATTCTGCAAGAGCTTCTTTTAAATTTACCCATCCATGTCCGGGAGTACCAACGTGACAACGAAAAATTCTATCTCCATATTTTACAAAGCCTTTACACTCTACTTCTTGCTCTGGGTCAAAAGTACTCTCAGATAGAATAGCAGTAGCCATTAAAGCTTTAAATGTTGAAGCTGGTGGATAAACTGCATTTATAGACCTATTTAACAGAGGGTTATGCTCTCTTGAAACAACTTCTAAATAAGTATCACTTGTATTGCCTTCATTAAAAATATTTTGATCATAGTAAGGGTACGAAACCATTGCTAAAATTTCTCCACTAGCAGGTTTGAGTACAATGGCAGAACCAACCCTTTCTCCTAACGCTCTCTCTGCCAAAGTTTGAATTTTAGAATCTATCGTAAGAATGAGATTTTTCCCCATTTCTGGAGTTTGAATTATAGGTTCTTCTGCCATTAGGCGGCCATTAGCATCTACCCTTCGTGACTCACTACCTGAAACACCTTGCAATAAAGCATCATATTCCCTTTCAATTCCTGTCTTTCCTACAATACTTATATTTGAATACCCTTGATTATACATTATACGTAATTCTTCACGAGTAATATTTCCAACATATCCTAATACATGAGCAAATGAGTTAATCGCTAAGTAAGAACGTATAGGCTTTGTACGCCAAGAAATACCAGGTAAGTCGCCTATATTTTCTGCTATGTCTGTTAATATCTTGAATGATACATTAGAAGCTATTTCAATAGCATTAAAGGAGTTTCGCATATTATTTGGTACTTTTGTATCTATGTTTAGCTTACTTACATTTAGAAAGTCTGCAACACGCGAAACAACAGTATCATAATGACCTTTTGGGATCTCCCCTGGAGTAATATCAATTGCAAACGATTCAGTATTAACAACTAAGGGAGTATCTGCATTTCTGTCATATATTTCACCTCTCTGTGCAGGAATATTTTTTGTTCGTTGAGAAATCATTTCTGACTGTCTTACATATACTGAACCTTCAATAATTTGAAGCGAAAACAAGTGAACTGCATATACAGAAAATAGAGCAATAAACGCAACTGTTAGAATAGTTATTTTTTGATTTTTTGATAGAAGTTTCTTTTTATATTCCATCTGTAAAACCTCCTTTGAACTTTTCTTCACAAATCAGCGGAGAAAAAAGAGAAAAAAAGGCAAAAAGTAGCGGAGCTAATACTGTATTCAAGATCAGTTCAGTAATAAAAACACCTGAAAACATGGAATACGAAAATACACTCCCTGGGTATAAAAAAGAAAGTATTAAAAGCATAATCATTTTTAGCACTGTTGCCACAAGCACAAAAAGCATTGGTACGATAATCCTCGTTATAAGCACATACTCTTTTACTGTAGAAGCTACATATGCTATTATAGTTCTCATCAATGCATGCAAGCCAAGAGGTGCAGCAGTTAAAAAATCAAATATTAACCCAGAAGTAAATCCAGATACTTCCGATAAGATTACTCTATTATGAATTGAAATAAAAATAATGAAAATGAGCAACAAATCTGGTGTAACTGGTAAAAAAGAAATATTTGTTAAAATTGTAGATTCAAAAATGATTACACATACAGAAAAAAAAGTAGTCCAAAAAAAAGTCTTTAGCATTTTTAATCCTTAGCAAGTTGTAAGTCAACAACGATAACGGTATCGAGCCTAGAAAAATTTATAATAGGATCAAGCTCAATTTCTAAAGAAGAATCGTACTCGTGTATTGTAATTTTAGCAATTTTTCCTATTGGTATATCTTTCTCATAATTTTCATTCTCACCTGAAGTTACTACAAGAGTTTCTCTCGAAAGCTCAGGAAACACACGTTTTGGAATATAACGCATAACAATAGTACCATCAGAAGTCCCTAGTCCAGAGACTAAGCCAAGATCCTTAGTTTCCTGTAGCCTTGCAGATACATTAAATTGAAAGTCATACAATGGCATAAACATACTGGTACTTTGCCCTACTTCAATAATTTTTCCAACTAAACCAATTTGCCCATTTTGATATGCTATTACAGGCATATTCTTGCGTATGCCATGTTTAGTTCCCTTATTTATAGTTATAGAAGTACTTATATTATCTGGCTGTCGACCAATAATTTGAGCAGGTATATTTGTTTTTGTATACGCTTCAGATAAATCAAGTAAATCTTTTAAACGTATATTTTCACTTAACAACTCAGCTTGATTCAATTGTAGCTTTTCAAAATCTTGAATTTTAAGTGTTAATCGCTCGTTTTCTTCTCTAATCATTCTCAGTTCTTGTAAAGTAGTAAATGCATCGCCTACCGTAGAAGATGTTGTATGAACTCCTCTCTGCATTGAAGAAAAGACAGAGTATCCAACTTCGTTAAAATTTATTAAAAATCCACCAGTAGACAAGCCTAGCATTAATCCAGATATTAATACTAGAGCTATGAGTAAAATAGTCTGTAACTGAAATCGAAATCTTAGTTGAAAACGAGGCATAGTTAGCTATTTAAACTATCATAAATACTTCGATCAGAAGAAATATCATCAAAAAGTTCAAATGCCTGTCCTGCTCCAATTGCAACACAATCCATTGGGCTCTCAGCAAGAATTACCGGAACGCCTGTTTCCTTTGAAATGAGCTTTGGCAAACCTTTTAGTAAAGAACCACCGCCAGTCATAACAATGCCACGTTCAACAATATCTGCAGCAAGTTCTGGAGGAGTTCTACCAAGAGTTAACTTAATCTCGTCTACTATTTGTGTTACAGGATCCTTGAGCGCCTCGCGAACTTCTACAGAGTCAACTTCTAAGCGTCGTGGAAGACCTGTAATAGCGTCTGTTCCTTTAATTTCCATTTTTCCAATATTATCTTCTTGAGCAGCATTACCAATTTCTATTTTTAATTTTTCAGCTGTCTGCTGACCAATAATAAGGTTGTGAACATTTCTTATGTGTTTGATAATCGCTTCGTCGAATTCGTTGCCACCTATTCTAATAGCGTTTGTTACAACCATTCCACTCAAAGAAATTACCGATACCTCAGTAGTTCCTCCACCAATATCGCATACCATATGCCCAGATGGCTCATGAATAGGTATTTGTGCACCAATTGCAGCCGCAAGAGATTCCTCGATAACCTTAACCTCTTTAGCTCCTGCTTTTAACGCAACATCATGTATTGCTCGTCTTTCAACTTCAGTAATACAACTTGGAATCCCAATTTTCATTCTAGGTCGAAATCTATATTTAGGTAATACCTTGGATATAAAATACTTTATCATTTTTTCTGTACAGTCCATATCAGAAATAACACCATCTGATAATGGTCGAACAGCTACAATATTTCCAGGAGTTTTCCAGAGCATCCTTTTTGCTTCTGTACCAACTGCTACAACACGGTTAGTACCTCGCTCTACTGCTACAACTGAAGGCTCATTAAGCACAAGCCCTTTTCCACGTACATAGATTAACGTATTACATGTTCCGAGATCTATACCAATATCAGTAAAGAACTTATTAAAAAATGCCATTATAACTCCCTTTATGCGCTTAAGCGCTTAATTTTTCTGTTGCACCAAGATGCCCTGCTTGTGCCTTTAGTGCACTACGCCAATATGCTCGTGCTTTAACCAAGTCACCCTGTTTTTCATATAATACACCAAGACCGTAGTAAGCGTCAGCATAATTTACATCTTTTTCTAAAATAGCTGTAAATTCTTTTTCTGCTTCTGAATAGTTCTCTTCTTCAATGTATGTTAACGCAAGCAAATTCTTGCTTTTTAAAACTAACGAATCGTCACTTGAAGTTGACATTACTCTAAAAAAATATGGTTTAGCCACAGAATAATTTGCACTTTTATAATATTGTTCGCCAATAGAAAAAAGTAATACATCAGATTCCCTTACCATCAGAGCATTTGTAAATGACTCAATACTCTCAGGAATCATATTTAAAGATGCATATGCTAGACCTAGGTATTCAGAAATATCATCAGCTTCATAGCTGTATTCCTTTGCCTCAAGCAAATATTTTACCACTAAATCTGAAAAATAAGAATAGGAATTAAGAGAATTCTTTAAAAAATAGGCTTTTGCAAGCATATAAGAAACCTGGCCTTGAACATTATCACGGGCATAAATCTTTGCTAATCTCAAAGATGCTATAGAATCATCTAGGTAGTTTTGCGCCAGGCTATTATCTGTTTGTGATAAAGCTAAGTAGTAAGAGCTGTAACCACGAAGAGTCGCTGCCGTATTTTGAAAAGGAGTCTCAACAGCTATTTGCTTTGAAAGCTCATAAACCTCTTCATAGTTTTGTTCACTCCAAAGGGCATATAATCGATCAGAACTCAAGTTCCTTTGTACACGCACATAATTAGTAAGTCGATTAATACCAAAACCTAGTAAAGCTGCGATTGTTAAAAAAACAAAAACAATTATTGTAAGAGAAAGAATTCTGTTTTTTCGGCGCGCTGTGGTGCCATCGTACACAAATAAACTACGTTTCATATAAATAAAAAAACAGAAGAGACAGTAAGCCGGGTTCTGTTCTGTATAAAATACAGTTTGCCATCTATCTAAAGTTAAGATTACTCAAAACTTTTAGCGGTCTACCTGTAGCATTAAACTAAAATTAGTTTTCGAATCGGAATATTCAGCTACTGCTTGACCTTGCTCCAAATGAGGTTTACATCTCCTTTAGTGTTACCACTAAAGAGGTAGTCTCTTACACTACCTTTTCACCCTTACTATTTGCATAGCGGTATATTTTCTGTTGCACTCGCTGTCTCTTGTAGCTTAAACTGCAAGAGCCCGGTCGTTAGCCGGCATTTTTTCCGAAGGAGCCCGGACTTTCCTCAGTCAATGACTGCGGCAAAATCTCTTCTTTAAAATTTAATCCTCAAAATTAATATCTTTTAATTCTTCTCTCACATCTGTTGTTGGACGATCTTGTGTTTCTTCTTCTTCTTCATCTTCTTCGTCATCAAATTCATCGTCCAAATCAGCTAAGCTACCAGCATCATCAATGTGGAAGAATTCTGTCTCTCCGCTCTCGAGTTCTTGATAAAACAAAATACGGCTACAGTACGGACAGAAAACAATTTTTTCTCCAGTTCGCACTTCATTAGCAAATTGAGCTGGTAAAATCATATGGCAACCATCGCATACATTTCCTTTAACAGCAACAATTCCGCGACTATGCTTACTTTTAATAATACGCTCAAACTTAAAAATTATTTCAGGATCTATTCCTGGAATAATATCTTCTTCTGCTTTTTGTAATGAATCAAATTCTGCCTTGAGCTTTGCAACTTCTTCATTTAAAGAATCTTTACTTTGGTTTAATTCTGTCTCTTGTTGTTCAATTAATTGCTCATCATTTTTAAGGCTTTCATCTAAATCTGTAAATATCTTTTCTTCTTTTTGAAGCTCTCTGCGAACAGTTTGCTCAAGTTCTGTAGCATCTTTAATTTCTTTTTCTAATGCTTCATATTCACGGTGTGTAGAAATAGAATCCATTCCCTTCTCACCACGTTCTCTAGATGCTTGTGCATCTGCTAATTGAGTTCTTAAAGAAGAAACCTTCGTACGCAAGGTTTCGTATTGTTCATTTTTTTCAATAAATTCTTTCTTTAAGCGAGATAATAGTTCCTCTTGAGAACTTAACTTTTTTGGTGCCTCATGTATTTGCTGTTCTACGTCATATTTTTGAGAAAGAACATCTTGCAACTCTTTTAATTTATTAAAAACTTCTGTCATTACTACCATTACTAACCTCTTATTTTTTACTATACTCTAAATCGAATCAATTGTCCAGATATTCGCGCAAGGCACTACTACGTCTTGGGTGTCTTAATCTTCGTAATGCCTTTGCTTCAATTTGTCGAATACGCTCACGTGTTACATTAAAATATAATCCAACTTCTTCAAGTGTGAGCGAATAACCATCGTCTAGCCCAAATCGCATTTTAAGCACTTCTTGCTCCCGTGGAGGCAAGGTGGATAAAACTGTATGCAATTGCTCCTGTAAGAGCGTAAATGCAGTTTGAGTCGATGGATTTTCAACATCTTTGTCTTCAATAAAATCTCCGAGCAAAGAATCTTCTTCTTCTCCAATCGGTGTTTCAAGCGAAATAGGCTCTCTTGCAACACTCTTGACCTGTTTTACACGAGCAACTGCCCAACCAAGTTGTTCTGCTATTTCATCATCTGTTGGTTCTCGACCAAGTCTCTGCATTAATTGCCGAGACTCTCGCATTACCTTGTTAATTTGCTCAATCATATGAACCGGAACACGGATTGTGCGTGCTTGATCTGAAATACTTCTGGTAATAGCTTGTCTAATCCACCAAGTTGCATACGTCGAAAACTTATAGCCCTTTCTGTATTCAAACTTTTCTACAGCCTTAATTAAACCAATATTACCTTCTTGCACTAAGTCAAAGAATTGCAAACCTCTATTTGTATATTTTTTTGCAATAGAAACAACAAGGCGAAGATTTGCATTAATTAATCGATCTTTTGCTTTTTTCATTCTAAAACGGCCATGTTGAATCTCTTTAGTCATATCCAATATCTCGGAAACAGAATTTTCAAATTCATATTCAAAGCGACGTAGTTTTCTATCGATTTTTTGTATTTGCGTATATACTTCGCGTATTTCTTCAGAAGGAATTCCTAATTCTTCTTCCAGCTTTTCTCGCTCAGACTTAAGAGCAACACGTTTACCCAAAGACCTTAAATCTGAATAATCAGAAATGCGCAATTCTTTTGCCTTTTTCTCTTGTCTGTGTCGATATTCTCTTATTTTTCTTGCTGAATCAACAAACCTCTCAGAAAGTCTCTCAATTTCTTCAGACTGCATATTTACAGATTGCAGTACAGGTAGAATTTTATTTCTAAGCTCAAGCAATTCAGAATCTTCGAGTAAGTTATAGTTTGGATCTTTTTCATGCAAAACTTTTTTTGTATGAATATATTGTTTAATCTCTGGCAGCACTGACCTTAAAGCTTCACCATAGTGCATTTTTAAGCGTCTCTTTTCTGCCATTTCCTCATTAATTTCTTTACGAGGTCTACCTGATTCATGAACATCTATTTTTGTAAATGCACGCTGTGCTATTAAATAAAATTCAGGTATAATCATTCCAGAGTTTTTTATTACGCCCTTAATAATGTTTTCGCCATCTTCCATTTCTTTCGAAAGTTCAACTTCTTGCTCTGCAGTAAGTAAGTTTTCTTTTCCAATTTCGCGTAAATATAGCCTAATAGGATCATCAATAGAAGACTCTTTGTCATTAAGAATAAGTCTTTTTTTTGTAGTTTCTTCTACAAGTTTAACATCCTCATCCTCAGCTTCAACATCATCACTTTCTTCATCGTCTTCTTCGTCATCAAGTAATGTACTCTCTTCTAGTAAAGCAATCTTACTTTTTTCTAACAATACTAGTACATTCTCCATTTTATCTGAATTAACTATTTCTTGAGGAAGAAAGCCACCCAACTCATCCCATGTAAGTACTTTTTTTTGTTTTCCATACTCGACAAGCTTTTCTACTGCGGAATCAAATTCTTGGTCCGTCATGCGTTACGTTCCTTATAAAGATCTTAATTGACTATCAATAATACTAACTTCAGTTTGAATTTCCGTTAACTGTTGTTGTTCTTCAAGTGTTACACCATTCCACTGACGAAGGGAATTTACAAGCCTATCTTTTTTCTTTTTTAGGCTGTTTTTCTTAATAGTGCGTATACTCTCTTGAATAGTTAACTCTGGTCTTTCAGCAAATTCTCCCGAAGTAACTGTTTGAGTTACCAGCTTTTGCAGTACTGGATCGGTACAATGCATCAATATATTGTCAAAACTAGATGACTGCTCTCTAAAACACTCTTCTAAAACAATGTACAAATCTCTTGCAGTTGTATCCTCAAAATCATCAGCCGTTAAAAATGTTCTTACAAGCTTAAAGTAATCCATATTAGCTGTTACAGCCAGCAAAGTGCGCAACTCAGCGTTCATCTTTACTTTCTTTACTACATTTTGCTTTGTAGAACTATCCTGTACTTCAATTCTTTTCTGTACAGAATTTCTATTCTTAAAGTCTGATTTTACTGCCTCGAGTTTTAGATTAAAAACCTGTGCAAATAACTCAAGACTCGATTCTTTTTGTATGTCTGATTGTAAAACATCAATATAAGGAAAAAAAGCTATAGCTGCCTTTGATTTTCCATCTGGAGTTCCTATTTGATACGTTTTTGACAAAGAAGACAATAAATAATCGCAGTCAATTATACTATTTTCTACAAATTTTGACAAGATATCAGCGCCTAAATTTTGCAAAATTTCTGCAGGATCTTTTCCATTATCACCAAAATCAATTATCTTTACTGTTAATCCAGCTTTTCGACAGAGCAATATTGCCTTATATGCAGCTTTTTTTCCTGCCCCATCACTATCAAATGATAATATAACAGTTTCAGAAAAACTTTTAATTAATCGCACCTGATCTTCTGTAAGTGCTGTTCCAAGCGGTGCTACTGCATTTTTAATACCGGCCTGATGATACGCTATGACATCCATATAACCTTCGCACAGTATAACTTCATTCTTTGTTCTTATTTCATTACGCGCTAAATGAAATGCATATAATGTTTCGCTTTTTTTATAATGAGGTAATTCACTAGAGTTTAGATACTTAGGACCTTCGCCTGCAAGAAGCCGTCCTCCAAACGCAATTACCTGCCCCTTTCTATCACAAATTGGAAACATTAATCTATCTGAAAAAAATGCCACATCTGGGTAATTCCTCGAAAACAATCCAGAATCAGAAAGAAACTCATTACTATAATTTTTTTCGCGTAGAAACTTTTTTAACCAATATCTGTCCATTGGAGCATAACCTAACATAAAAGTCTCTGCTATCTCTTCTGTGATTCCACGCGAGCGCATGTACTCTAATGCACTTTTTCCCAGGTCTGCTGAAGTTAAAAAATATCTAAAGGTACCTGCCACTCTTTTATATAAATCAATGTACTCTGCTTTTTTATTATCTGCGCTAAAATCTATTGGTGTAACACCACCCTCGTACACAACTTCGACGCCAGCTCGTTTTGCAAGCGTAACAACAGCTTCGGCAAAACTAACCTTCTCCATCTCCATAAAAAAGGTTATAAGGCTGCCACCTACACCACAACCAAAACAATGATATAAATTTCTATCCGATGATACATGAAAGGACGGTGATTTTTCGTTATGAAAAGGGCAACACCCCCACCACTCAGCACCTTTTTTTTGCAGGCGCATATAATCCCCAACTACAGAAACAATATCGAGTCTTTTATTTATTTCATTTATTGTTGAAGGGGATATTCGTGCGTTCATTGTATTATAATATAAGCCTTTATAAAAAAGTTGTCAAAATATAAGCAAGCTTATTTTTTAAAACTCAAGCCAGCCTGAGCGTGCTCAGATAAGGTTTCGGTAAAGTCATGAGTACCCAGCTGTTCATTGTTTATTCTAAAATAGTAGTACTCTGTTTTTGGAGGGTTGGCAGCTGCCTCAAGAGCCACCATCCCAGGATTAGAAATAGGGCCAGGAGGTAAGCCTGCCCACTTATACGTATTGTATTCGCTATCAATTTTTAAGTCATCGTAGGTGATTATACTCGGATGTGGTTTTTCTTGTACTTCTGTCAAAATATATACGATTGTAGCACAAGATTCTAAGCCAACATTATCTCTTAGCCTATTTGAAAAAACACTTGCCATTAAAGGAGCCTCTGAAGACACCCTATACTCTCTCTCTACGATTGAAGCCAGCTTTACAACATCATGTAATGCTTGTGAATCAGTAACTGAAATACCTAGTTGCTCAGCTCTATCAAAAAAAGTAGAAATCATTACATCAATAACAGCAAAAGAAGACATTTCGGGTGTTAAAAAATATGTATCTGGAAATAGATAACCTTCAACACTCTGAGCAGGAATATTATACTTAGTCAGAATAGAATTATCTTTTGATGCGTTAATAAAATCACTTACAGAAGTAATTACTTCGTTTTCTTTGAGTAAAGGCCCAATTTTTGATACTGTGTAGCCTTCTGGAATAATAACCTTAATTGATATATCTCCACTTTTAGATAGTGCTTCGAATAATTCAAAAACACTCAAATTACTCGCCACTTCAAATCGTCCAGCTTGTAATTTAAAATCTGTAATTCGGGCAACCCAATAAAATACTGTTTTTGAACGAATAATCCCTTCATCTTTAAGCTCTGCTGCAACTGTACGAGCAGTTGAACCGGAAGGAACTTTTAATAAATAGCTAGTTGAATTTTCTGTACTTGTAAGCGCAGTAAGTTGAAAAAACACAACTGCAATAGCAACAAGACCTAACAACAGCATAGTTAAAAATGCAATTAATAATCGTTTTTTATTCATAAAAAAACCTTTCTGCCTCTTCTAAAGTTAATGAATTGTAGACATGTCTTTCTGCAGTGGTGTAAAAGCGAGCCATTACTCCGGTAAATTCAGTTTCGTTTCGACGCATAAAGCGCACCAGCTCCTTAATTTCTTCCGGCGAAAATGAATAAGAAAATACATCTTGACTCATAGTATAATCTCTTTACCTTCTATAGCAAGCTCAATTGATTTTAAAGACCGTATATCGGTGAACTCTGCATACCATCTTGCAGATTGTAAAATAGAATGCAACTTTTTGTCATCATATGTTGGTTCATGATGAAACAAGTACAGTGATTTTATATGATTCATTAGAGCAAAGTCAACCACATAAGTAAACGAAGAATGCCCCCAAGCAGCCTTAACCATTGCATCCTCAACAGTATATTGCGAGTCTAAGATGCAGACATCTACATTTGAAAAAAATTCAGATTCTTGCAAGAAGTCATCCTGAACCAACTCAACATCAGTTGCATATACTAGTGATTTATTGCCTTCTTTTAATTTAAATGCATAAGAGTTACCTGGATGTCGCATTTTTTCGCACACAATTTCTGTATTACCAATAAAAAAAGGAACCTTTGGTTTAATTAAGTGAAAATATACTTTTTGCGTAAATGAAGAAAAAGGGATAGGAAAATAAGGTTTTGCCATCCCATTTCTGAGTAATTTTTCTGCCTTTGGAAAAGTAGAATAAAAATGCAACTCATTAGTAGGGTTAAATGCTGGACCAAAAAAAGGTAATCCAACTAAATGATCATGATGATAATGCGAAATTAAAAAGTGATACTTTTTATTTTTTGAATTACACTCTTTTTGACTTAAACTTCTGATACCTGAACCGCAGTCGAGAATAATGCAATCACCCTCCTGTGTAGTAACTTCAGTACACGCAGTATTTCCGCCGGTAGTACCATACAACCAACTTGGAAGAGATGATAAAAATTTTTCTTTCGACTCTACTGTTTGTGCATCGCGAGGCGTCATTCGCTGAACTACTGCTGTAATTTTAGCTTGAATCTGCTCAGGCGACATTGGGGTTGGGATTGAACCTCGAACCCCCCAAAAGCGGCACTTCATGTTATTTCCTCAGTTTTTTAATACCTTACTATTTTGCAACAAAATATACATACTGTCAAGACAAAACGCTTAAGACTAGAAAAAGTTTGAACACTTCATCTTATTTCATAAAAAAAACAAAATCTATTCAAAAGTTTATATTTTTAAACTTTCTAAGCGCTCGCGAATAAAGCTACTTTTCTCTTTTAGACCTATACTTCCAACTTGTAATACTAACAAGTTTGCCTGTTTTGGATCTAGTTTTACCTTTCCTGCGCTTTCGCTGATAAGTCTTAACACCTTATCCACAGAAATATCAGATACTTTTGAAAACTCTACTAATACAGAACCACGTCTCTCTTTTAAAGATGAAATATGTAGAATTCGACACAGTATTCTTATTTCGGCCAATGATAGTAAGCTTTCAACTTCGTCTGGCATGGGTCCAAAACGGTCAGAAAGTTCAGCATATACTCTATCCAATTCATCAGAATCAAAAACAGAGGCAATTTTCTTGTAAATCTCCATTTTTATTTGCTGGTTTTGAATGTATGTATCTGGAATAAAACCAGTATAATCGAGCTCAAGCAATGGTTCTTGCTCCGATTCATAATTTGAATCACTTAGGCGTTGTACTGCATCTTCTAATAATCGCAAGTATAAGTCAAAACCAACTGAATACACATCTCCAGATTGATCACGCCCTAAGAGGTTCCCTGCCCCTCTAATCTCCATGTCTTTCATAGCTATTTTAAACCCAGAGCCTAATTCAGTAAAATCGCTTATTACTTGCAATCGTTTCATAGCAACTTCTGAAAGAGCTCTGTTCTCTGGATAAAACAAGTATGCATATGCTTTTCGATCACTTCTGCCAACTCTACCTCGTAGTTGGTACAACTGAGAAACGCCATACATATCTGCGCGATCAATAATAATGGTATTTACGTTAGGAATATCGATTCCATTTTCTATAATTGTGGTTGCAACAAGAACATGAAAACCACCCATCTTAAATCTTCTAAAGATATCTTCTAACTGCGAGGCACTCATTTGCCCATGCGCAACGTCTATAAGCATTTCTGGAACTAAACTTTCTAGCTTTAACTTAGTTTCGTGAAGAGACTCAACCCTATTGTGTAAGTAAAAAACTTGACCCCCACGCTCTGTTTCACGACGAATTGCTGCAGCAACTCTATCGTCATTAAAACTATCGATTACTGTTTCAATTGGATAACGATTATGAGGAGGAGTTGCAAGAAGACTCATATCTCTTATTTTTAATAATGACATATGCAATGTTCGTGGAATTGGTGTAGCACTCATAGCAAGGCTATCTACGCTGTTTTTTAGCTCTTTTAAACGCTCTTTATCTTTAACGCCAAAACGTTGTTCTTCGTCTATTACTAGTAAACCTACGTCTTTAAATTGTACATCCTTTTGAATAAGCCTATGTGTACCAATAATAAAATCGATCTCCCCTTTTTTGAGTTTTTCTAAGGTTTTCTTTTGTTCTGCAGGAGTTATAAATCGAGACAACTGTGCAATACGAACAGGAAAATTTTCGAAGCGTTCTACGGCTGTGTCGTAATGCTGTTCTGCTAGAATTGTCGTAGGGGCCAAGAGAGCAACTTGCT
>CAYJNB010000035.1:0-13762 GCA_964371205.1 uncultured Treponemataceae bacterium | reverse complement strand
TATTAACCGAATTTTCAGTAGAAGGCGCTTGGGAAGGATTGCGCTCAAAATGGATACTAATAGACAAAGCAGGCAGTCGGATTGAGCATGAGTTTGTACAACGTCTTTATTCCGCAATTGAATTAAAGAGAATTCTAACATCAATTGGTTACACTAGCGTAGAAGTATATGGAGACTTTGATTTTAGCCCGTACAATCATAAGGCACGAACTATGGTTATCGTGGCAAAGAAGTAGTGTCTATTTCTACTTTCGTGCTCTTAGAAAACTCAGCAATGCAAGCGCAATCACAATACCGGCATCTACAATTAGAAAACTAACGGCACCTATCATACCTATTCTATCTGCTAAAGCTCCGATTAATTGAGGGATTACCATTCCTCCTACTCCTGCAACTGCCAAGAACAGGGCAATTCCAGAAGCGGAACCTTTTACTACATTTCCAATACTTGCTACACAGGTTGGATATATACCTGCCATACAAAATCCCATACCAATAACACCAGCAGTAATTAATCGGATATCTTTTGTAAGCAATATTAAGCATAAAAATGCAGAACAGCCTAATACATTAATTAAAATCTGTGTTTGTTTTTTTATAAATTGAGAAATAGCTGAATTTATTAGCCTGCCAAATAAAATTACCAACCATAAAAAAGAAACAAGTGTTGCCGCATACGACTTACTCATCAATCCTGTTGCTTGAAAATACGAAACAAACCAGTTATTAGCGCTATATTCTAGGCCTACATAAAAAAACATAATTGCACATGAGATATAAAAATCAATACTATGTAAATACCCTTTATTGTCAGAACCTTCTGAGTTTCTACGAGAAAACATCGGTATTTTTGCATTATCTAAGGGCATTGTACAGTATCCAATAAATCCAAGAAAGAGAAATACAACACATGCAATAACAGACAGTCTCCAATTATTAAAAACTGTAACTGACAAAGAGGCAACTAGTGGAGCTAGAAAAGCCCCGATAGCAAAAAAACCATGAAGTATATTCAGCGCACCTGCTTTACCAGTGGAATACTCATTCACAATATAATTATTAAAATTTGAAGCAGCTCCTCTACCAATACCTGCAAGCAAAAAACAAGTGCAAATTATTACAGTATTTCCTGTAAAAAGTATACTCGAAAGACCTAAAGGTAACAACGGAGACAAAATTAGTATCATCATTTTTCGCCCAATTTTTTCTGTTAAATAGGGCATAAGTAAACTCGCTATAAGTGTCCCAAAAGCCTGACTTGAAATAAAAAAACCTGCGACTGTGTAACTTATACCATATTCGGTAACAAGATATGGGATAATGGCGCCGAGTAAAAGTGCCATAAAACCTATAGAAAAGAATTCCAAGTAGCATGGAGGATAAAGTTTATATTTAATATTCATACAATAATTATTGCAAAAATTCTTAATCTAGTACAGGGCTTTTCTGATATTCCTATTATTATTTTCTACTTTAAGCCACGGAATACGGCTCGCTTATCTACAGCAGCCGCATATATATCTTCGTAACTCTTTGCAGAATCTTCCCACAAAAAGCGCTCGCCCATTGCGGCTTTACGCATTTGTGCAATATGTTCTTGCTTATTGTACCACGCCCAAGTAGCCCAACCTACTACATCATAAATTGCTTGCGGAGTTAGCTCGTTAAAAACAAAGCCTGTACCTTCTCCTGTATTCTCGTTGTAGTTGTGTACGGTATCCGCAAGCCCTCCAGTATTACGCACAATCGGTAAAGTACCATAAGCAAGAGAATACATTTGATTAAGCCCACAGGGTTCATATGCAGATGGCATAAGAAAAAAGTCAGATCCGGCTTCAATCCAGTGTGCTAGTTCATTACTAAAACCAATGTATACACCAAGGTTTGGCAATTTACCACACAGCTCGCTCAATTCGAATTCGCACCACTTCTCTCCTGTTCCCAAAATTACTACTTGTATATCCATATCTCTACATATATTAAAAAGGGAACCATGGGTTGGCCCTGCTAAAGCGCCAAAACCTTTTTGTTCAGCAAAGCGCGATACAATTCCAAAAAGAGGTTTTTTTGGATCTACTTCTAAACCAAATCTCTTTTGAAGTTCTGCCTTCATTTTTGCCTTGCCTGCCATATTAGTTGCAGTAAAATTATGCGGAATGAGTTTATCGGTCTTTGGGTTCCAGTCGTCGTAGTCCATACCGTTTAGAACGCCATACAAATCACCTGAACGTTCACTCAATTCGCCTCCAAGGCCTTCGCTCATTACACCCTGAATTTCTCGTGCATATGTTGGGGAAACAGTTGTAATAACATCGCTATTCATAATACCACTTTTTAAAAAATTGAGCGTATCAAGTTTCTCTAACCCGGAAGCAAAGTATTCGTTCCATTGTAACTGAAACAAATGTAGGTCGTCCTTAGAAAACCATCCCTGATACCCCAAATTATGAATCGTTAAAACCGAGGCTGTCTTTGTAAAATAACCATCTCGCTCCCATGTGTTAAGAAATAGAGCAGCTGTCGAAGTTGGCCAGTCGTGGGTATGAATTACATCTGGATACCAGTCAAGCATCTTGCACAACTGAAAAGATCCGCGAGTTAGATTTAAAAATCGTACTGCATTATCAGGATAACTACTGGACCCAGAAGGACCATAGATTCCTTCTCTGCCATATAATTCTTCGTTGTCTAAAAAATAGACAGGAACTTCGCTTCCTGGTAGAGTTGTTTCGTATACAGCATTCCATATCTCACCGAAACCTACAGGCACACCCAGCGGAGAATCATGCTTTTTTAGAGAAGCTCGATCAATTTTATAATATCGGGGCATAACAATACGCACATCGTGCCCGTTTAGTTTTAATTGTTTAGATAGAGCTGACACAACATCTGCCAACCCTCCAGATTTTGCAAAAGGTACTGCCTCACTGGCACTCATTAGAATTTTCATACAAGTAGTATACTATGCTTTTTAGAATTTCGCTAATATTATTTTAAATTTCTGATTCAATTTACATTTTTATTTGCATTTGTATTTACAGTTTTTTTTACTAAATTCCACATATAGCTTGGTCATACTCCAGCAAATGCTCTTGCGCCACAACAGAACTAACATCTACAGGCCCTTTTGAACCCTGCTCGTATGAGTAAATCTGGTTGTTATCTGCTACATATTTTTCTTTTAATTCTTCTATATATTTCCAGCTCAAATAAATCTGATCCCAAGTCGAAAACCACGTTCTGTCTGATTGCATTACTGCATCCAACAGTCTTTCGTATGCTTCTGGCGTATTTATACGATGTGCAAGCACACAGCTTTGACAAAAATCCATTTCAGCCTGAATAATTTCGCTACTCTCTCCTGGTTTTTTTATATTGAATTTTAGTGTTACGCCTTCCATTGGTTGAATTTTAAATACAAGGACATTTGAATTTTTTTCACCGCCGCTAGGCTTAAAAGTTATAATGATATTCATTTCGCGGCTTGCCATTTTTTTGCCAGTAGAAATATAAAAAGGTACGTTTTTCCAACGCGGATTATCTACATGTATCTTACACAGTGCAAAAGTCTCTGTTGTTGACTCACTGTCAATGTTTGGTTCGCTCATATAGCCTTCATACTGAGCAAGCAGGAGCGCATTCTTACTATTAATTTCTTCGATTTTTCTCAAGCTTTTTAACACTTCCACTTGCTGAAACTTAATATCTGCCTCATCTTTTGGCTCTTCCATAGCAATAAGGCTTAAAATCTGCATTAAATGATTTTGCACCATGTCTTTGAGCGCTCCAGCCTTATCGTAATATCCCGCGCGAGAACCAACCCCAACTTCTTCACAAGCAGTAATGTGCACATATTCAATAGAATTGCTATCCCAGCAACTTCGAAAAATAGGATTTTTAAATCGTATAGTTTGAATACTGCGAATCATCTCCTTTCCCAGATAGTGGTCAATACGATAAATAGCTTCTTTACCAAAACTCTTTTCTAACTTTTTGCTCAGCGAATCAGCTTCTTCTAGACTAGAACCAAATGGTTTTTCTACAACAATTTTAGTTTGTCCTCTGCAATTTAGAGAAAGCACCCCATCACTTATTACACCAAAAGCACTTGGAGCAGTTGCATAATAGAATACACTCTCTTGAATTTCAAAACCACAAAAAAGATTGCTTAGCTTTTTATATTCTTCTAAATTTGAAAAGTCCATTTTAAAGTATTGAATAATACTTGCAAACTCTTCAAATAGTTTTTCATCAAATTTTATTCGAGAAAATTTTTTTACCCAATCTTTTGTAATTTTAATATAATCTTCATTTGAATAATCGCGTCTTCCAATAGCAAGAATTCTGTCACTTATATCCATTTTGCCAATAGAAAAAAGATTGTACATAGCTGGCAAAAGTTTTCGGTAAGTAAGGTCTCCCGTTCCACCAAATATTGTTATATTCTTACGAATTTTCCCATTCATAATGGAACGCTCCTTCTTTATCCGTCCGTTCAAAGGTATGTGCCCCAAAAAAATCTCTTTGTGCTTGAATTATGTTAGCCCCTACAGATGTTGCCTTAAGCTGATCAATATACGTAAGTGCTGCTGTAAACACAGGAGCAGGCACGCCTTTTACAATAGAAATGAGTACTATATTTCGTAATAGGTCTGTGTTCTGTGTAACTTCCTTACAAACTTCTGAATCAAGCAAGAAATTTTTAATCTGAGGATTTCTCTCATATATACTCATAAGCACATCTAGTAACTCTGCTTGGATTATGCATCCCGCCCTAAAAATAGAGGCTATTTCTTTTAGATTTAAATTCCAGCCATTCGTATCTGAAGCATCCCGCATTTGTGCAAATCCTTGTGCATAAGCAACTTTTTTTCCAAGAGAATATGCTTTACGCACTTCTTCTATTGTTATGTCTTCCTCGCTTAAAGAGATTTTTTTTAGTTGTGCGAATTGTATATTTCTAAATGTTTTTCGTTCTTCGCTCATATTGGAAATAATGCGCGCTTGAACTGCAGACTGAATAAGAGACACATTTTGTCCTTGGTCAATTGCTTCCAAAATAGTCCACTTCCCAGTTCCTTTTTGACTCGCCCTATCCACTATTAGTTCGACCAAATCAGTCTCGCCTTCTAAATCTTTTACCCTTAATATTTTTGCAGTAATTTCTATTAGATAGCTTTTAACATCAGTATTATTCCAGTCTTCAAAAATGTCTGCTATTCTTTTGTTTTCTAGCCCTAATCCATTCTTTAAAAATAAATAAACCTCTGCAATTAATTGCATATCTGCATACTCTATACCATTATGAACCATTTTTACATAATGCCCTGCTCCGTCTGAACCTATGTATGTACAGCAGGGATCATTATTTTTCTTTGCCGCAATTGCTTCTAAATAGGGCTTGATGCTTTCGTATGCGCTTTTATCTCCACCTGGCATAATACTAGGGCCAAGCAAAGCTCCTTTTTCGCCACCAGAAACCCCCACTCCAAAATAAACATAACCCTTTTTTGTTAGTTCTTTTGAACGACGAATCGTATCTTTAAAATACGAGTTACCCGCATCCATAATTATATCGTTTTTTACAATTAGTTTTTCTAATGCATCTATGAATGTGTCTACTGTTGGACCTGCTGGGACCATAAGAATTATTTTTCTTGGAGATTCTAAAGACGCAACAAAATCTTCTAACTCCTTGTATCCACTAAAACCAGATATATTTTTTTGCATTATTTTTTCTGTTGTTGCATATGTCCTGTTATATCCAGCAACTTTAAATCCACGGCTTGCTAGATTGAGCGCTAGTGCACTACCCATTGTTCCAAGACCAATTACTCCAATTTCGTTCATACACGCTCCTTACTTTTCTATAGCCATTGCAATACAAATTCCCTCTGGTATACATACAGAGTGAATTTTTTCTATTTTATTTTCGGACAACGAGAACGAAAGAAGCTCGTTACTATCCTTGTTTACAACGAGCAGGTATTTGTCGTTGCATACCGATACTATATCTCGAGGATGTTTCCCTTCGCTTGAGTATATCTTTACTCCTGACACACTTCCATTTTCATTCACCATAAGAGCACTTAATACATTTTCTCCTCTGGTAGATACCCAAATAGTCTTTTCATTTTTTAGTATGCGTATAGCAGCAGACCCTTCTTGTCCTGTTTTACCATCATATAATATTGAAGTTTTCCACTCGTGTTCAAATGCAATATTCTCTTCTACATTTTCTAGTACAGAAAAGGCAAAAACCTCGTTGCTAAATTCGCCTACAATATATAGTTTTTTTAAATCTGCAGAAAAGACTCCATGGCGAGGCCCAGAACGAATCGGAAAAGCTATGCTATTACATAATTCCAATTGCTCATTAAATATATATAACGCATCTTTATTTCTACATGGTACTAAAATTTTATCCTTATAGAATAAAATTTGATGAGCCCCACATTCTTTTTCTATAGTTATTTTTTTTATTAATCTGAATAGATTATTCGAAAAGTCAAGAACAGTAATTGCCCCTGAGTGAAAGTTTGCTGTATAAACTTTTTTATCTTTAACAGCGATGTAGCAAGAGCCAATATCTTCGTAACAGAGAAAATCAATAATTTCTCCCTCTCTATCAAGTGCTACAACTCCAGCTCCATCTTCTAAGTCGCATACACAAAATAGTACATCATTACTAAATTCCATATACCGTACATTATTTAAACGGGAGAACAGTCTTTGATTCGACAGTACTCCCGTAGTTTCACTTATTTCAAAACTATAAATTCCTTCGCTTTGCCCCTGAGAGTATGTACCAACATAACCTACCATAAACACCTCTTTTTGCACATAATTTTGATTGGATTAATGTAAGCTACTAAAGTGTAAGTATACTACCAGTTTGGCTAAATTGCAAAGTTTTTATAGTTTTTTTTACTAAGTTAATTTATGATTTCATAAGGGCTAAACACACTTCTGCTGCTTGTTCCATATGTAAAATATGTAACTGCTCATTTTTTGTATGTACTTTTTCCATACCTACACCCATGTTAACAGTTTGTATGCCTTTTTCATTATAGATATTTGCATCGCTTCCACCACCACTTGTAGCAGTTTTTGGCTCAAGTCCAATAGATCGGGCTGCATCCATAACGTCACTTACTAATGGATTTGCCTCTTCTAAGGTATAACCATAGTAGCTTGTTGCAACAGTGTGTTCTAGTTTTGCCCCAAACTCTTTACACGCAGCTTCCATACATTCAACTAAGTGCTCTGTATGTGCTATAAGTTTTTCTTTGTTGCGACTACGAACTTCCATTGCAAGATCTACTTTTTCTGTTACAATATTTGTAGCACCTACTGCTGTAAATGTTCCAATATTACAAGTTGTTTCCTCATCAATACGAAGAAGCTTCATTTTAGATACGGCAACAGCTGCAACTTGAATAGCACTTATCCCCTGCTCTGGAGCAAGTCCTGCGTGTGCTGTTTTACCAATTATAGTTGCATTTATTTTTGTTTGACCAGGGGCTGCTGTTATTACTGAACTTGGAGCACCAGATGAATCAAGTACAACACAACGCTTTGATTCGATTTTTGAGTAATCCAAATTTTTTGCGCCATACATACCACTTTCTTCTCGTACTGTTATTATAGCCTCAATTGTTCGGTGACTTCCACTTGCTTTAGCAGCTTTTATAGCTTCCATAATTGCGCAAATTCCAGCTTTATCGTCTCCACCTAAAATAGTAGACCCATCGGCGCGAACATACCCATCACTATCTACACGTGGTTTAATACCCACACCTGGAACAACAGTATCCATATGTGAACTAAACATAATTGGCTCTAAAGAATCATCTCCTTTGAGCTTTGCATACACATTGCACCCATTTGTTTGAGCCACTTCTTTTATCTCATCAGTAAACACTTCGCAACCAATTGCCTTAAAGTCTACTACCAAACGTTCGGCCATGGCAGCTTCATTTCCTGTTTCACTGTCTATTTGTACATAGGCCAACAACCTATCTAACAATGATTTTTTATCAATTGTACTCATATAACCCTCCAAAATTTGCTTAACTATAAAAAAAAGGGCAAGAGCTGTCAAGCCTCACCCTTTTCTCCATTATATATTAGTTACATTATATTTTATAATGTAAGCCCAGTTCCAGGACCAATTGGAAGACCAGCTGATAACCAAATAATCATCATAATTGTCCAGAAAATAATAAATGCTATACTATATGGAAGCATAGTCGCGGTAAGTGTACCAATACCTGCTTTCTTGTCATATTTTTGAGCAAAAACAACAATCATTGCAAAATAACTCATTAAAGGAGTAATTAAGTTTGTTGAAGAGTCTCCAATACGGAATGCAAGTTGTACAAGTTCAGGAGTATAACCTAATAACATGAACATAGGAACAAACACTGGAGCCATAATATTCCACTTTGCAGATGCAGAACCCATAAATAAGTTAATAAATGCAGAGAATAGAACAAAAATTACCATTAGTGGAATTAAGCCAATATCCATAGCTTCTAAGAAATTTGCACCATTAATTGCAAGAATAATACCAAGTTTTGAATAGTTAAAGTATTGAATAAATTGAGCTGCCACAAAAGCTAGAGCAATGTAACCACCCATACTAGACATAGAAGAACCTAAGGCCTTGCATACATCGTTTGTGCCTTTGCTAAAAGTACCTGTTGTTTTACCATATACAACTGCAGGAATAAAGAAGAAAAGCATAATTAAGAATACAACACTTCCAATAAGGGGTGAAGTTGGGCTACCAAGAATAGCACCCTTTGAGTTTCTTAAAAATGAGCTTTCTGGTATACAGATAGCAATTAGAATTACTACAAATGCTAAAACTGCAAGGTTTGCTTTTTTAAGACCTTTCTTTTCAATGTCTGAGAATTCACGTAAAGAATTATCTTCTTCACCATGAAGTTCGCCATCATATTTACCAAGACGTGGTTCTACAATTTTATCAGTTACAAAGGAACCTAAAAGTGTTATTATAAAGGTAGAAACTGCCATAAAGTAGTAGTTACCCATTACTTCAACTGTATAGTTCGGGTCGATAATATTTACAGCTTGTTGCGAAATACCAGCTAGAAGCGGATCCAACGTACCAACCAAAAGGTTTGCAGAGAAACCACCAGAAACACCCGCAAATGCTGCAGCTAAACCTGCAAGTGGGTGCCTACCGTAAGCACGGAATACCATTGCTCCAAGTGGAATCAAGATAACATACCCTGCATCAGATGCAATATTAGACATTACACCAAGGAATACAACTACTGGAGTAATTAATTTACTTGGAGTAACTTGAACTGTTCTTTTTAAAAGTGCATTTAAGTATCCACTTTGCTCTGCTACACCAACACCGAGCATTGCAACAAGAACTGTTCCTAATGGGGCATAGCTTGTAAAGTTTTTAACCGCGCTTGTTAGCATCCACGCAATTCCTGAGCCAGTGAATAAACTCACTGCGTTGATAGTAGTTTCTTTTAACTCCCCACCGGATACTATTTCACCTGTTGCAGAAACACCAAATTGTGCACTAAGAGCCGAAATAATTGCTACAACAAGTGCCAGTAATGCAAAAAGAGCAACCGGATGTGGCAACTTATTACCTATGGCTTCAACGCCATTAAGAAACGCAGCAAACGCTCCTTTCTTTTCTTTTGTTACTGTAGACATACATAAACCTCCTGAATTTATAAGAGTAACATTTTTATTATAACACGTTTTTTAGATAAAGCAAGAAAAAAAGCCTTGACCCAAACTAAGGATTCAAGACTTTTTTCTTAGATATACTTGAAATTACTTGTAGATTATTTGAAAGCGCGAATAAATCTATATCCTACATTAATATCTACACCGAGAAAGTCTGCATCATACTCAATTTCTGTTGTATCATCTGTAAGTGTTTGTTGCCAGAAAATGTCGCATCCGATAAAGAAGCCGCTACCATTTATATTCTTTCTGTCCATAGTAACCCAAATAAATTCAAAAGTAGATCCCATGTAAGTAGAAGATGTATCAGTTATACGTCCCAACCCAAAGTCAGTTGCAAAAAACACTGGCGATACTAAAACCATAGGGAATTTTGGGCTTTTTCCGCCTGGGTTATATGCATAACCAACTACTGGAGCTATTCTAAAGTCGCCAGTAAAAAATGGGGGAGTTTCGGCATTTATAGAGTCTGAATCCATGAACTCGCCTGTATACACAAAATTACCAAAACCAAATGCACCTAGAGCCTCAGCTCCTACAGATAGGCCAAAATCAAATTGATAAGTAAAGTCAAGGCTAATACCTACCTTAATTGCATCCATTTGCAAACCGCTGTCTGTAAAGTATTCTGAATCTGCAAGGCCTAATCCAACATAACCTGTTGATGAAAGAGTTGGTTGTGCATATACTGCTCCAACTAGCAATAAAACTGCTAAAACTAATCCTAATTTTTTCATTTTTGTCTCCTAAAAATTTTTTACATTGTAACATATTATCTATTGACATTCAATACACTATATGAATAGAATAAAAAAATATTATGGAGGTAATATGAATAAATTCTACAAAAAAAGTTTATTCTTAGTTGTTTTAGGGACGTTTTTCTTTTTAAGCTGTTCATCAACCCCCGAGATGAATTTAGAAGATGAAAACTTTGCTCCGGTAGAGACAACCGGCTATGTTTATGGAAGCTTTGCTTTATTTCCAGCTACAGGAAATGCTGTACCAGTTTTAATTGGCGAAATTTATGACACTACTTATGAAGGCTATGATTGGGGTCATCCAACAATTGCCCTTACCTTAGGTGAGTCAACATTTAAGTTAAGACCAAACAAAGAAGATATGTTACAAATGGTTGCTCTTCCTGCAGGTACATATAGTTTTACAGAAGGTGAAGTGTATACTTACGAAGAAGGAGACAGTACCAAACAAGTAGACTTAGGATCTTACAACAACATAATTGAAGTAAAACCTAATGTTGCTACATATATTGGCGATTTTTCTGGAACCCTTGGAAGAGATTTTAGCAATGAAATTGTTTGGACTCTTAATGAACCAGAAGATAACTTCTCTGCTTCATTTGTAGATATTCAAACAAAGTATCCTCTACTTAAAGAGTATAACGTAGAGATTGTTTCACATTTTGAGTAAGGAGAAATAAATGAATATATTTAAAACTACTATAATAAAAAAAGTACTTTCTATACTTTTTATACTGTTTCTAGTAAGCGCTTTAACAGGCTGTATTTCTTTTGCTTTTGACCTAGCAAATTTAGGAAGCTCTGATTATAAAGATCCTAGTTCAGATGAAGTTGTAAATTTTGAAGTAGATGATGATGCAGGATATGTTTACGGTAGATTCTTTAGAGCATATACTACTGCAAAGTATAGCATGCACGAAGCAACTACTTATGTTGTTATATCTAATATAAAGACTGGAGATAAGATTCGCTTTATTAATGATTATCCATCAGAAGAAACCCTGCAAATTGCTGCAGTTCCTCCAGGAGATTATGAAATTGTAACAATTGGAACTATAGACTCGCTAGGCAATATTATTGACTCTGATACATTGCGTGTTACTTCTGGAGATGAATACGACTTTGAAGGTCCAAAATCGTCTTTCCAAGACATTATTAATAACGAGATCTTAGTTGGATACACACGTGAGTTCACTGTAGAGAAAGGAAAAGCAATTTACCTAGGCGACTTTGTAACTGTAATGACAGATGAAGGCTATTCTTTAATGTATAGTCCTTTACCACCTTTAGATAACTTTACAGAAACTACAGTTGCTCTAGGAGAAAAATATCCAGAAATAAAAGAAAAGAATATAACATTCGTTTCTAATATGGATTCATACTTATTTAAAGAATGGGATAGAAAGTTTGTAGTATTTAACTATTACGGTGAAGTAGTAGATTACGAATACGATGTAGATAAAGCGCCTGAAGGGGAAGAAATCGAAGCTTCTGCTCTTTAGTAATTTTACTGTTTTACATTCTTAACAAATTAAAAAGTCCTTGCGCAAATGCAAGGACTTTTTTTTATAACATTTATTAACTTAAAGCTAATTATGGATTAACTGTTGTGTTATAAACTACTCCAAGTTTTCCATCAGATTTCTTAACAATTTCTACCATTACAGCAGATTTAATTGGGTTGCGTTTTTCGTCAAAACGAAGATTACCTGTTAAGTATTCCCCATCTGTGTTTTCTAACGCAGTTCTAATATCTGCAATAGCATTAGTTGCAGAAGCAGTAATTGCATCGTTTATTAAGTACATACAGTCATAGCCAAGTGCAGCAAAAGATACTGGTACTTCATTGTAAGCAGTCTTATAAGAGTTTACAAAGTTTACAACTTTTTCATCTGTTGAGTCTGCAGCATAGTGGTTAGAATAATAACCATTAAGTACTTCATCTCCAGCATTCTCTGTAAGTCCATCCCATCCGTCTGCACCAACGATTGGAGCATCTATACCTTGTGCACGTAATTGGCGAGCAATCAAAGCTACAGTTGAATAATAATCTGGTAAGTATACTACATCTGGGTTAGCATTCTTAATTTTTGTTAACTGAGCATTAAAATCTTTATCCCCAGTACTATATGATTCTTCTGCAACAACTTTTCCGCCTGCAGATTCAAAAGCAATTTTAAAGTTTTCGTATAGTCCGATTGAATAATCATTTCCTACATCGTAAAGAATTGCAGCATTTTTAGCATTCAAGTTTTCTGAAGAAAATTTTCCACCAACTGTTCCTTGGAAAGGATCGATAAAACAAGCACGGAATACATAATTACCTGCATCAGTTACAGCTTCTGCTGTTGCAGCAGGTGCTACAAGAATAATACCTTGTGCTTGAGCCAAGTCTGTTATAGCAATAGTACATCCTGATGTTAAAGAACCAATAATGATTTTAACTTCATCTTTTGTAACCAGCTTTGTAAATGCGTTTACTGATTTTTCTGGATTTCCCTCATCATCTTCAGAGATAAGTTCTACCATTTTACCGTTAATACCACCACTTGCATTAATTTCTTCAATTGCAAGTTCTACACCATTGCGAGCACCAATGCCGTATACTGCCACTGGACCAGAAAGAGGGAAGATACCACCAATTTTAATTGTATCTCCTTCGAGCACTGCTGATTCTTTTGCTCCACCAGCAAATGCCATTCCGCCGATTAAAACAGCGAAAAATAAAACAACCATAATTTTTTTCATTTTTTACCTCCAAATGTTAGTTCAAAGTTGTGTCTATAAAATATATCTTGTATAACTTTCTTTGTCTATACAGTTATATTCACAATTTTTAAAATAAAAAAGGGAAGATTAAGCAATCATTGATTGCATATCTTCCCTCTCTAGCATACATATGAATATGAATATGCTTATGCTTCTGTTGTTTCAGCAGGAGCTTCAGCTTCAGCTGCTGCTTCAACTGGAGCCTCTGTAGCTTCAGCTACAGGCTCTGCAGGAGCTTCAGGCTTAGGTGGCGGATTGTTTTTTACAAACGCATTGCAAAACTTACAAAGTTTTACTTTTTCGCCATCTATTTCTTGCTCATAAAGAACTTTAATGTTCTCTATTTTACAGCGTGGACAAGTTCCTCGACCACGTGCATATTCTTTTCTAATACCTTTACCACGGCGTGATTTAGACATATTTCCTTCCTTACTTATCAGCTACCGCGAGAGGTAGATTTTCTGACAGGCGCTTTTTTTGCAGCTGCA
>CAYJNB010000034.1:0-13835 GCA_964371205.1 uncultured Treponemataceae bacterium | reverse complement strand
AAATTTTTGATTGTTCACCTGCCGGTATTATTAAAACACTTGATTTAAAGAAACCGGTATATCAGGCAACCGCTGCTTATGGACATTTTGGCAAACCTGATTTTACTTGGGAAAAATTAGATAAATTGGATGCGCTAAAAAAAGCTGTAAAGTAACCTAGTAAAAAAAAGTAGTGTGCAATAATTATATAACAACTTAGTGAAACAAGACATGTCAGAAAAAGAAACCATTTTAATGGCAACAGATGAGATAATTCAAGTCTTTGAAATTTTTAAGGCAAATGATCCAAATCCTGTTACCGAGCTCGCGTCTGTAAATCCCTTTACTCTTTTGGTGTCTGTTGCACTTTCAGCACAAGCGACAGATAAGAGTGTAAACAAGGCGACAGAGCTTTTGTATAAAACAGTGAATACACCGAAAAAAATGCTTGCACTAGGTGAAGAGGGTTTAATATCTTACATTAAGTCTATAGGCTTATATCGCACAAAGGCAAAAAATGTTATAGCAGCTTGTGCTATTTTGGTCGAAAAATATGGAGAGGATGCCGGCTGTGTTGAGTGGGCGCAAGTCGAAAAACTTAATACAGATGGCTATCCAAGGTTCCCAGCAAATCATGAGGAGTTGGAAGAACTTCCTGGAGTTGGGCGCAAGACAGCAAATGTGGTGCTCAATGTTGTGTACGGGATGCCGTCTATGCCTGTTGATACGCATTTGTTGCGAATTTCGCCACGAATTGGTCTTTCTGCAGGTAAGAATCCTTTGCAAGTCGAAAAAGATTTGTTGCGTGTTATTCCGCAACACTATTTAGATCATGCGCACCACTGGCTTGTGCTTCATGGTAGGTATGTTTGCATGGCGCGAAACCCCCAATGCGAAACTTGTTTAATTAATGAGGTATGTAAGAAAAATGGAATATAATAAAATATTAGACTACTTAAAAACACTTTTTACTCCAGATGTTGTTACCTCGCTAGTGCAGTTTTTTATTACTGTTGCTATTATCTTTATTGTATATAAGGCTACAATAAAGCATATTTTAACTTTTGCAGAAAAGGTTCTAAAAATAAAAAATGCTCTTGCCATTGCACGATTTATAAAATATGTGTTTGTAACTGGTGGTGTATTGTATGTATTGGATTTATTCGGAGTAAATATTAGTACCCTGCTCGGAATGGCTGGTGTTTTTTCTGTGGCAATAGGTTTTGCAGCACAGACTTCCTTTTCAAATATAATTAGCGGTTTTTTTATTATTAGCGACAAAGCTTTAAAAAATGGTGACTTTATTGAAATTGAAGGAATAACTGGAAATGTCCACTCCATAGATTTGTTATCTGTAAAGGTATTAACCCCAGATAATCAAATGATTCGTGTACCGAATGAGACAATCATTAAGTCTAACTTAATTAATTCAACATTTTATAAAAACCGTAGAACTACAATTAGTGTATCGGTCGACTATAATGCAGATTTACGGAAGGTGCGCGAGGTGCTCTTAGCGGCAGCACATAGTGTTGAACTTGTTTTAAAAGATCCTGAACCAGTTATTTTATTCGATACATTTGCAGATTCAGGTATAAATGTTTTTGTTGCTGTTTGGTTTAAAAAAGAGAACTTTTGGGATGTTAAAAACGAATTATTTATTCGCATTCATGAAAGCCTAAAAGATGCAGGTATTTCGATTCCATTCCCTCAAATGGATGTGCATTTTGATAAAGATAATAATCTTCCTTTTGAGGTTAATCCAAAATAAGTTTTCCCAAAAGTTTTGTTAGATGTACAGATACTGAGGCTTTGCTAGTAAATAGCTTAAAAACTTTTCCCTCCAATTACGTTTAAGCGCGAATCGACTAAGGATGTAGGACTAATAGGTTGTTCAAGGCTTTTTGCATACTCAATAACTAAATCTTGTAGTGTAATAGATGTATTTGCTTTATGACTTCCTTTTTGCAAGTCTGTATATCCATCTCCTCCTGCAGCAAGATAGTCAGTTGTAGCAATACGATACTCTAGTTCTGGGTTTATTTCTTTGTTATGTATTAATAGTGATGTAATAGAACCATTTTTTCCTCGTTCATCGTATGTAACGCTATATGTTACTTCTTTTGAAACCTGAGCAAAGGCTGTGCTGCCTTGATTGATTGATGCGATATAATCAAAAAGATTTAGCACTTCTTCTCCAGTGAGCGTTACTAGGTAAGCTTTTGTTTCAAAAGGTAGTGTCTTGTAAAAATCTTCTTGCGTTACTTCCCCTTGAGGAAGTCCTTCTTGAATGATTCCTGCGTTGATAAGCGAAAAATCTACCTTTTGTTTTTCTTTTTTTGTAAGGCCCCACATCATTGCATCAGTTACCAAGTTGGAAATGCCAGACTCGCCAAAACGAGGAGACTTGTTTCCATACACAAGTGGAGCAGAAAAAGAAGTAACCTTTTTTTGTTTTTGTATTGAAGATAGCTCATTCTGTAGAGGCTCTTCCTTAGGACTTGGCTCTATGCTTGTACAGGCAGAAGCAAGAAAAAATGCTGTACAAAATAAGAATGTTAGGCATATAAAGGTGTTGATTTTCATATTTGTTTGCTCTCTTATTATTTTGTCATATCTATAATAGTATCGTATGCAATTCCGGAATTGTCAATTGCAGAAGCAGAGCCAAAACTTGCAAAACTATATGCCGATAATATTCCTGAAATAAACTCCTGGACTGTTGCTGGACTCATTGTTTTTAACTTTTGAATATCATCGAATTTCATCTGAGGGGTAAATCCTCGTAAATAATTTATCATATTTATATTTGCTTGTGTGTAGATACCCAATGGTGCAGTTTCTGTCCCATAACGAGCAATAATGTATGGGGCAAGGGACTCTTTAGTTAGAGATGCATTAAAGAAGTTGGTGTTCTTAAAAACAGAAAGTGTCTGTGCAATATTTGGATCTCGCAAGCTGTAGGCATAAAAAACTGTTCTGTTGACTCCAGAGCTTCCTCCATACGCACCTCCTTCGAGGCGTATTTTTGGTGTGTAATACTCATTAGACAGTATGTCCGAAGCAATCACAGCAGTGATTCTATCTTCATAATGTATGCTTTCTGCTACTGCTGAATAATTTACTGTATCGCGGATGTAGACAGCTGTTGAGTCAGGTGGGGTAGGTACAATATATTGTTCTGTAGAACTACTCATGCTTGGATTAAGTTGAGCAATAAGATTTGCTGGGGCCCAGTTTTCTCCAGCAATAAGAACAGTTAAGCCATTTTGTGTAAGCATTTTTGCAGAGACAGCTTCTAGTTTTTTTATTACTTTCTCTGGTTCTGTTTCGTACTCTTTTGCAAGTTGTAGTACAAATTGAATATAAGGTAGTCCACTCAAGTACTCTTGCACCGAATAGGGCCTAGAAGCCGCTGCTGTAGCACGTTGAACAGCAAGCGAGACAGCATTTGATTGGCTTGCTCTTTCTGCACTTGCTTTAAATTCATTTAGTTTAATTGTAAGTAGCTCTTGATCTAGTACAGTGTTAAACAACACATTTGCTAAAAGTTCTTCAGCCGCTGTATTGTTTTTTTGTTGTGTAAGCAAGCTTATAGTAAATACTGGGTAAGATGCAGTGCGTAAATAAGAATCATAAAAGGCAGAAACAGAGAAGCTTGAACCGAGCGTTTTTAGGCTAAGTTGATTCCCTACTTGTTTGTAATCGAGGCTTGTTGTTCCCATCTGCCCTAAAAGATTGGCATACATTTTTGCATAATGGAGCTCTTCCGTATTTAAATGAGAAAGATTGATAATGAGGTCAGTTTGTTGTACCTCTCCAGGAACCGCAGTATATAAATAGCGGACTCCATCTGTAGTTGTATCTTCTATAGTTACTGTTTCAATTATATTTTCTAAGTTTTCTGGCTGTAAGACTTGTAATTTCTTAAGGCTTTTTTCGCCTTCTGTATCGGGGCTATTTAGCCACTGTGTAAAAGATTCTGTTTGCTCAACAAGTGCATTAACTTCTTGGGTTGTAAGAGATTCTTTAACCTTTGCAAGTCTATCTATTTCCTTTTGGGCTAACTCTTCTGTAAGTCCAGCAATGGGGTTTACTGTAACTAATGCAGAGTGGTTGTTTTGCAGAAAGAGCTTTTTAGCTATGTCTTGTACTTCTTTCATTGTTACTTCTTGCGCGTCGTAGGAGGTTGAAGCAAATGCATATGGCGAATCAAAAATAATTTTACCAGATGCCATGTCGTTTATTAAGTCAATTCCGATTCCAGTATTTTCTCTGGCAAGTAAGCCGTCAGAGAAAAATTCTGCTTTCAAAGATTCAAATAATTCTGCATCAAAGCCCTGTTTTGCAGTCTTCTCGATTTGATTCAGCACAATTGACTCAAACTCAATAGCATTTTTACTATCAATATTTTGTGCAATAAAATCAACTTGCATTTGTCTTGTGGCAGGATTAAGGCTTAAAAAATATTGGTCGGCAAGAGCTTTTTGTTGTAGCTCTTCCATAAGCGGAGAAGCAGGGTTGTCTAGAAGCGATAAATAAAGAAAGAGTGCTGGTATATCAGACTCATTTAAATTCGATATTGCATAAGATTTTGAAACTATAGATTTTTTCTCTGTTGGTGCATTTTGTGTAGCTGGAAAATCAACAACAATTGTTTTGCTCTCAGAGAAGGGTTTTTGCTCTGCAATTTGCTGGATGTCTCCAACATCAGTATAATGAGAGAGCCATTGCTTATCCAAAAAATCTAAAAAGGCAATTATATCTAAGTCTCCATACACGCCGATAATGCTGTTAGAAGGGATATAGTAAGTATCATGATACTCTTGTACTTCTTCAACAGAGAGTGTTGGAATAGTGTCTACCGCTCCTCCAGAATCAAAACGTACTAGAGTGTCAGGAAATAACGCTTCTCTTGAAGCGTTTATTGCTGCTCGAATAATATTTGCATTTGCTCCTTGCATTTCGTTGTATACGATTCCTTTTATTATGAGAGGATCATTGTTATTAGCTAGTTCATAACGCCAGGCTTCTCGCATAAAAGTATTATTATCGAGTGTTGGCTCAAACACAGCGGACATATAATAATCGGCCAATTGAGTAAATTGTTTTTCATCGGTTGTGGAAAGAGGAAACATGGTATATGTTGCAGCTGTAAAGGCATTTATATATGTATTGAGGGTAGTATTAGCTACTCCAAAAAACATTTCTTTTCCTGGATATTTGTCTGTAGAAGAAAGCATCATGTGCTCTAGTATGTGCGGTAGACCTTTTGATTCACGTGTAGGAGTACTTACCGCAACATTAAATGAGAGGTTTGTATCATTATTTTGTACATAGTGTATATGCGCACCGCTTTTATTATGAACATAGGTAAATACTGTTCCTTGTACCATGGGTATTTCTTGTGCGTCGGTGAGCGTATAGCCCTCAACTATAGGGGCAGAGCCTCTTGAAGAAAGGCATGCGCTTAAGCATAAAATAAAGAGCGCTAAAAGCGCGCCAAGTAGTTTTTTTGAGCTAAATTTCATAGTATCTCCATATAGTATTGTCTTTAAAAAGTACCTTCTTTTTACAATAAAAACAAGGTGTTTTTTTAATAAAATGAAAACTATGCTTTACCTTATGTGCTATTCGTAGTAAAATATACCTACCTTATACTATAAGGAAAATGTTTATTTTGGAGAGAAGGTGGATTCAATAGCTATTTTTATTCAACAGCTCATAAACGGGCTTTCGCTCGGTAGTATCTATGCTCTTGTAGCCCTTGGGTATACAATGGTGTACGGTATTGTTAAGCTCATTAATTTTGCACATGGCGATATTTTGATGGTCGGCGCTTATGCTGGGTATTTTATACTTGTTTCATTTGGGGCTACACCTATAGCTTTAGTGGCAGCTTTTGTGTTTTCTATGCTTATTTGTGCGGTAAGTGGAATTATTATCGAACGATTTGCATATCGGCCACTTAGAAGTGCCCCTAGGTTAAATTCTCTTATTACAGCGATTGGTGTTTCGCTTATCTTACAAAATGGTGCTCGTGTATTGCCATTTATTGGCCCAAATCCACGGCAGTATCCGACTATAGCAGCTGCAAATGTTGCTTTTGGCCCTGCCTCTGTTTCGAACGTTCAGCTTATAGTTATTTTACTTTCTGCAATATTGATGATAATACTAAATTATATAATTAATCATACTAAAACTGGTAAGGCAATGCGTGCCGTTTCTTACGACCTACAGGCGGCAAGTCTTATGGGTATTTCGGTTAATAAAACAATTGCATTTACATTTGCTCTTGGGTCTATCTTAGCTGCAGCTGCAGGTGTTTTATATGCAAGTGCTTATCCGCAAATCGATCCAACAATGGGTACTCTCCCTGGTTTAAAGGCTTTCGTTGCTGCCGTGTTGGGAGGAATCGGATCTGTTCCTGGCGCAATGTTAGGAGGCTTTATTTTGGGTGTAGCTGAGACTATGACAAAGGGATATTTGTCATCACAATATGCAGATGCAATTTCGTTTTCTATACTCATAATAATTCTATTGGTTAAGCCAACCGGAATTATGGGTAAAAATGTGCGGGTAAAGGTGTAGTTATGAATCAAGTACGAAAGAATACTCTTTTATTAGTAGCAATAGCTCTTACTTCAATTTGTTTACCCACAGCACTTATTGCACTTGGTGTAATTGATGCGTATACAGCAAGAATTATTACGCTTGCTGGAATAAATGCGATTATGGCCATTAGTGTAAATATTATTTGCGGTATTACGGGGCAACTCTCTCTTGGACAAGCGGGCTTTATGGCTATAGGAGCATATAGCTGTATTCACTTTACTACAGCTTTTGGGATTCCGCTTCCGGTAAGCATTTTGCTTGCTGGTTGTTTTACCGCAGTGTTCGGCTTTTTGATTGGTTTTCCAACGCTAAAATTAACCGGTGACTATCTAGCAATTGTTACCCTTGGGTTTGGAGAAATAATTAGAGTTGTTTTAGTAAATGTACGCTCTATAACTGGCGGAGCTAATGGAAAACGTTTTGGAACAATTTTGACTATTGATGCAGTTGTAGCATTTGTAGTAATAATCTCTTTCTTAATTCTTATAATTGCGCTCTTGCAAAACTTTTTACGTTCAACCTATGGGCGTGCAATAATGGCTGTGCGTGAAGATGAGATTGCAGCAAATTCAAATGGAATCAATGTTTTTCAATATAAGATGATAGGTTTTGTTATAGCCTCTTTTGTTGCTGGTATTGGCGGTGCTCTTTATGCTCCATTTATTGGCTTTGTAAAACCCGATGTAGCTTCTTTTGCCCGAAGTATAGATTATCTTATATTTGTTGTTCTTGGAGGTATGGGATCGATTACTGGGTCTGTTTTAGCAGCCTTTGTCTTAACATACCTGCAAGAGTTCTTGCGTTTCTTAAACGATTACCGTTTAGTAATCTATCCAGTTATATTAATATTTGTTATGTTGTTCCGTCCTCAAGGTTTATTGGGAATGAAAGAACTCTCTTTTGTAGATCTGTTCGAAAAAATTAAAAATCGTTCAAATGCAAAAAGGAGAGAAAAGTAATGAGTAATAAAAAAACAGTATTACAAGCAAGTGATATTTCGATAGTTTTTGGTGGTTTACGCGCAGTAAATAATTTTTCTTGCGACTTACAACAAGGGGAATTAGTTGGCCTAATTGGTCCAAATGGAGCAGGTAAAACAACAGTGTTCAATATGCTTTCTGGCATATATACCCCAACAGAGGGAAAGATATCTTTTTTTGACAAAAGAGATACACAATATTTTGCTCACAAGTTACCACCGTCAAAGCTAAATCAAATTGGAATTTCGCGTACTTTTCAGAATATTCGACTATTTAATAATATGACAGTTCAAGATAATGTTCGCATAGCCTTGCATAATCAGAGAAAAGCTAACCCTATCGATATTCTATTGCGTACTAAACGATTTCAAGAAGATGAAAAGAGCATGATAGATAAAACAGACGAAATTCTTGACTTATTTAAAATTAAAGAAAAAAAATATGAACTTGCAAAGAATTTGCCCTATGGTGAGCAACGCAAGCTAGAAATAGTTCGTGCCCTTGCTGCAAACCCGCGCTTACTTCTTCTTGATGAACCTGCTGCAGGGATGAATCCTCAAGAAACAGATGAATTAATGAAGCTTATTGCTTTTATTCGAAAAGAATTTAATTTAACTATTCTTCTCATTGAACACGATATGCACTTGGTTATGGGTATTTGTGAGCGCCTGATTGTTCTAGATTATGGGCGTATTATTGCCGAAGGCTTACCAGAAGACATAAAAAAAGATCCGGCAGTTATTAAGGCATACTTAGGAGAGGAGGCGTTAATCGATGCTTAATGTAGAAAATCTAACTGTTCATTATGGAGCAATCCAAGCCTTACGTGGTATCTCTTTTGAGGTGAATGAAGGCGAAATAGTAACGCTTATAGGTTCAAATGGGGCTGGAAAAACAACAACCTTGCATGCTATTTCTAATATTATAAAAAAGACCTCAGGTTCGGTTTCTTTTATGGGTACAGATATTAGTTCCGCCTCCCCAGACAGTATTGTACGTTCGAATCTTATTCAAGTCCCCGAAGGTAGACGCATTTTTGCAAATCTTACAGTAAAAGAAAATCTCGAGATGGGTGCTTATACGCGTTCAGATAAACACGAAATAAAGGTAAGTATGGAGCAAGCCTATACCATGTTTCCTCGCTTAAAGGAGCGATACAAACAAATTGCGGGAACCTTATCCGGAGGGGAACAACAAATGCTTGCTATGGGACGTGCTTTAATGGCAAAACCTAAATTACTTCTATTAGATGAGCCTTCTATGGGGCTTGCGCCTATTTTGGTCGATGAGATTTTTTCAATAATTAAGCAAATAAATCAACAAGGTATGACTATATTGCTAGTTGAACAAAATGCGTTTAAGGCTCTTGCACTTGCAAACCGAGCATATATTTTAGAAACAGGATCAATTGCAAAATCTGGAACAGGTCAGGACTTGTTAAAAGATGATGCAGTAAAAGCTGCCTATTTGGGAGCATAGTGCTACCCTAGTAGACATTGTAACATAAACATCCATATTACAAAAAGATTCATCAAGGAGGAATGTATGGTAGTTGAAACAATGATGACTAAAAACCCGGTTACGGTAACGCCCGAAATGTCTGTAAATGAGGTGCGTGCAATAATGACCAAAGAGAAAATCGGTAAGCTTCCAGTTGTGGATGCAGACGACCGTCTACTTGGTTTGGTTACGCGTAAAGATCTTGTAAACGTATCTCCCTCTGCAGCAACAACACTTGATATGTACGAAATTAGCTATTTACTAGCAAAGTTAACTGTCGAAAAAATAATGACAAAAGAAGTAGTAACCATACAAGAACACGAGGTAGTTGAAGAAGCTGCACGCATAATGGCAGATAATAGTATAGGTTGCTTGCCTGTTATGAAAGGAGACAAGCTTGCAGGTATTGTAACCGAAAGCGATCTCTTTCATGAGTTTATAGAAATGTTTGCGGCCCGTCATAGGGGAGTGCGAGTTACTTTTTCTCTAGACGAAAAGCCTGGGCAGTTAGCTTTGTTAACAAAAGCTATTGCAGAGCATAACGGGAATATTGTATCCCTTGTTACCGCAGACGGTGATGATATGACTAGGCGTAGAATAGCTTGTAAAATTAGCAAAATGACACGTAGCGATGTTGAAAAAATATTTAAAGAACTTAATTGGGGGCTGGAAGATATTAGAGAATAGTTTTAATATAGTTCGTTAAGAGCGATTTTAAATTTTGATTATTTTCTATAATTCAGTATATTATACTTAGAATGAATGATGTTGAATTTGCTTTAGAAGACTTTATAAAAAAGAGAAAAAAGCCTTTTAGCCTAATAGATTTACGAAAAACACTGCCCCTTTCTTTTGTGCTGGATGATTACTTAACAGAATACCTCTGCACCCATCCTCATGTTTTTCATAATGAAGGGATGTATATTTCTCGTTGTGGTATCTTTACAAATCAGAAGTTCTCTATAGCGCCTCTTGCCTTTGAACGACGAGACAATGTTTTATTAATTGGACATAGATGTACCCCTTTTGTTAATCCAGAGGTCTTTTCTTTTGACATAACTTTTATGCACAAAGGTGCAGTTATTCCCAAAAAGACCATTGCTATTCATACCCAAAAAGCTCTAGAATTTTATTCTTTCTTTGGACAGGAGTATGCATTAGATTTTTTCGCAAATGATCCTGCAAATGTAAGCACATCATTTTTAGATAGAGAAGGAGTACTGCCAACAATTATAAATATTACTGTTCTTGATATGCAAGAGCTCTATCAAAAATGGAACTTTAGGCGTGGTGATAGAATTGCAGCAACCATTATAGATTGGCAAAAAAGTGTAGTAGAAATAGAACCGCTCTTTAGTAAATGCGGTTCTCATTTAATTGGTAGTGAAGAAGATCATAGTAGGCGATATTGGATGGATTTATTTGAAAAAACTCTTTTGGAATCAAATACGCTAAATGGTCCATGCGAATCTATAGAAGAGCAGTTAGCCAATGTATTTGTCTATGAAGGAGACAAGCTTTTTACCCATCATGGAGCATCGGTTGAAGAAGCTATTCAACATGCTACGCAAATTGTTACTTGTGAATACGGTGTAGAAACACGTTTGTGGAAGCAAGAAGAAGAGATCCCTGTTATTGTTTTTGATGAGGAATATGAATCAGATATTCGGTTTTTAGATATTATTTGGGGAGCAAATAATGCAACACTTCCAGAGGTAGTAATTAATGCCCTTTTATACGATTCTTTATACAAGAAAGAATCGAGTGTTTTTCCTCTAGTTGAAAGAATGCTAAAAACAGATTCCTTAAATGATGCAAAAAATGTGCAAGAGGTTGTAAGACAGCTGGAAGAACACCGAGATACTCTCTCAAAGACCTATAATTGGTTTGGTGATTTTGAGAAAGCAAAACTGAGAGAGCAAATTCTAAAGTTGTATGTTAATATTTTTGATTTTGTATGTACAGTAGACTCCGCTACTGATCAGCTACAAGAGTTACCACAGTCGCCATTAATAATTTTAACGCAATTACATGGTCACCTACTATTTATGCTTAATTCTCTTGCTCCAGACCGACTGGAAGTTGTTTCGGAATACGATATAGATCTATTTTACCAGTCTCTTGATGGTATGATAAATAGCTTTGACGATATAAAAGAGAATTTAACCTTTATTCTAGATAGCTCAATTCGAAAACGTTTTTTTGTACTTTAAGCACGTATGTTTAAGTCTTTTTTCGATTTTATAAAAAGAACTAAAATAAGAGCTAAGCCTCCGGTAAACATAAAGAGGCTTAAGATTTGTCCAGTCGAAATATTTAAGAGCGAAGTATTAAAATATAAAGGTGCATTTGGATCTGTAGCAAAACGATAACCAATATCTGAATCTGGTTCTCTAAAATATTCAATTATAAAGCGAGCAATTGCATAACCACATAGATAGATTCCTGTTAAAAATCCATCAAACGGCTTTTTTTTACGCAAAAACCAAAGAATTGCCCATAAAATAATCCCTTCAAAAAATGCCTCGTATAATTGACTGGGGTGCCTCGGAAAATTAACTAATACAGTACCTTCAGAAATTTCTACATTTGCTTGTACTGCAAGTTTTTGCACCCACTCAAGAGATGCAGAAAATCTTTCCGCATATGGAAAAACAATTCCCCATGGGGCTGTTGTAATCCTGCCGTACAATTCGCCATTTAAGAAATTGCCTATTCGCCCAAAAGTATAACCAAGAGGGATTGATACCGACATTACATCTATCCACTTAAGCAAAGGGCGTTTGTTCTTGAGACACCAAAAAATCATGCCTGCCAGACAGCCTATAACACCCCCGTGATATGACATACCCGAAAGACCTGTAAAGGTTCCTTCTTCATTAAACGGCCAAAATATGAGCCATGGCTTTCGTATATACACACCACTTGTGTCATATACTAATGTAGAAAAAATGCGAGCCCCTAGTAATAGGCAAACTATTGCGTACATAAAAAAACTATATATATCGTCTTCAGAGACACTGCGCTTTGATTCTTCTAGGGCTCCTTCTTTTACTTGTTTTCTAAATAAAAAAATGGCAGTACCAAAGGCAAAAATATACATGAGTCCATACCATCTGAGCATGTTTAAAAAAGGAATACCTGGAAATACTTCCGGTGTAATCCATGAAGGATAGTTAATTGCTAATAACATATATAACCTCTAAATTTGATAGCCTTGAGAATGAGCCTTAACCAGTTTTGTTCTAAGTAAGGTGTTCTCTTTGCGCAATTGTGTGTTTTCGTATTGTAAAGATTTTAGAGCTTCTGCTAAATCACTCATTGTAAGTGCACCTGTACCCAATAAATCTTCCATGTATTGCATCTTAGACATAAAATCGCTTTCTGCTTCTTCTGTTGCTGCAGAAAAACTGCCTGATCTCATACTCATAAATTCTTCATAAGATAAATCTTCTGAATTTATAATTTTTTCTGCAACTCTATAAATTGCATGCGAAAGTAAAGACTGTGGTTTATAAATAATTACCGGAAGACGGGATGAAAGTGCAATGTCTTGTAGCATGTCTCGATATAAAACTCCTATATGCTCCAGTTCAATGCCTAGGTATTCTTTACAAGAGCGTCGAACTTTTTGTGCTTTTTCTGCATCTTTAGGATCTTCAACCATGTTTATTACAATTCTCGGCCGGAACATATTCATTCTTTTTTCAAATACTGCAGCGCTCACAGGGTCGATTTCTTTAATTGCTTCGAGCAATTTTGGAATGTAAATCCTCTGCAATGATTCTGAATTTGTTTTTAATTTATCTAAATATGCATATGCTTTTGAGTTTCTTTTAAAAGAATTATACATTAGTCTAAAGACTGCATTCTTTAAAAAGAGGTATCCATTTAAAGTTGCAGTTACACTTGGCGCTGTTACAATAATCCCTTGTGGAGATAGTAGGAAAAAATCTAAAACATGAATGTGAGTTCCTGCACCTAAATCTAAAATAAGGTAGTCTGCGTCTGCTCTCTGTAGCTTACGTAACAAATCTTGCTTTTGGGCTGCTTTTAGACTGGTTAGTCCTGGAATCTCAGAGTCGCCTGGAATAAAATATACATTTGGATAGTCAGTTTTTTGTAAGATGTCTTCAAATTTAGATGTACCTGCTAAAAATGTTCCGAGACCTGCTTTTGGAGAAGGATGTCCTAAAACTAAGTGAAGATTTGATGCCCCTAGGTCTAAATCTGAGAGAATAACTTTTTTTCCAGCTTGCCCAAGAGCAATTGCAAGGTTTGCAGAAAGCAAGCTCTTGCCAACTCCTCCCTTTCCGCTAGCTATAGGTATAATTTGCATAATATCGCCTTATAAATAAACTACAAACAGTATAGCATATAACCAAAAAAAAATCAAAATATAATAGTGTGCTTTGAATAATACTATTTGGTTAGTCTAAAACTCTTCAAAATCTTCATCTGATATTTTGTTTCCAGGCACATATTCACTGTTTACAGGGCGTGGTGGTGTTTGATATGCAGCCTGAGAGTCCGCATTTGGTGCGTGTTGAATTGTAACCTCTGGAGCTGTTAATCTCTTTTGTTTTTTTATAGGCTCTACAGAGTCATCAACTTTAAAGAATGAAATTACTTCTTGTAAATCGTTCGCCTGCGAAGATAGCTCTTCTGCCATAGCTGCAAGCTGTTCTGAAGCTGAAGCATTTTGCTGTGTAACTGAGTCCATTTGAACAATAGCCTTATTTACCTGTTGCGCTCCAATAT
>CAYJNB010000033.1:1546-13866 GCA_964371205.1 uncultured Treponemataceae bacterium | reverse complement strand
GACGAGTTTAAAGTATAAATCTTTATAATACAATGATTTATACTTTAAACATCGCATGTAAATCTAAGGTACACCTCTCAAAACTGAAGTTTTTAGAGGTGCCCAACTATATATTTTGCGAATAATCACGACACGTCTGCCACAATTTCTCGCTAATTACCTTAAAGCAAAAAAAAACGCTTACAGTTCGGTTGAACTGTAAGCGCGTAAAATGCTAGTTAACATTCCTTCTACGACAATACACACCGAACCCTACCAACTAAGTTGCTAAAGTAAAAGCGAGTAAAATAAAAAAATGTCGCAAAACGATTTGATTTCATGTTGAAAAAACCTTATCACGTTTCAGAAATAAGTGCAAGAGGTTTTAGTAAATTTTTTAAAAAAAATGTATATTTATACAGCTTGCACAAGATTTTTTTTGCCTCGTTGGTGCATAGAATATACCACAGTCAACAGAAACTATCGTTTACGTACGTAAATGGGTCCGGGACCACTATCGACAGTTTTGTTTATTTCGTAGAGAGGATCGTTAAAGTAGCTGATGAGCTTTGTAACAGGTCTGTTATTTACGAGTAGGTCTTCAATTTTAAAATCGCTTTTTATACGTTGCACATAGGGAATAATTTTTGAGATGAGTACCCAGCCATCGTCTTCTTGCAAATTATCTAAAGCGAGGTCTATAAGAAGTTTGCCTTCTACGCTTGCAGTATGTTCTGTAAAAATGTCTTTGTCATTTGATTTTTTGGTCTTAGCTGTCTTTGTCTGCAAAACATTTTTTTGCGCTATTTTTATAGGAGCTTCTTTTGCATTTAAAGGAATAAACTCATTGCAAGCATTCTTAAATGCTTTAGGGGCTTTTTCTTCTCCAATGCCTATAACAAACTTGCCTTTTTCTTTTAGACGTTGTACAAGGCGTGTAAAGTCGCTATCACTGGTAACAAAACAAAAACAGTCAAAAATGCCTTCGTGAACGAGATCCATTGCATCAATTACAATGGTAAAATCACTTACGTTCTTTGTTCCGGTATTGTTAAATTGTTGAATTGGTAAGAGTGCATGTTCTTGTAGAATTTCTCTCCATGATTTTACTTTTTCTGAATGCCAGTCTCCATAAATACGTCGAACAGAAATATTGCCGTAAATGGCAATTTTTTCAAAAATACGCTTTACGTGCTTTGCTGAAATATTTTCTGCGTCAATTAAGACAGCGATGTTATTAAATTCTTTTTCTTTCATGGTTACAATATACACATAACTTAAAAAAAATGCTATGTTACTAGTAATTAAAGTATGAGGTGTTATGAATAACGAAAATGCAAAGGCAGCGGTGGTTGCCATTATTGGGCGTCCGTCGTGCGGAAAGTCTACTTTTTTAAATACGGTTTGTGGGCACAAGGTGTCTATTATTTCTGCAGTGCCGCAAACAACACGTAATGCGGTTCGGGGCATAATCAATACGGAGCAGGGGCAATTGGTTTTTATTGACACCCCAGGCTACCATATTTCTGAAAAAAAACTAAACTTAAAACTTGCGGCAATTGTAAAACAAACACTCAAAGATGCAGACTGCATTCTTTACTTAATTGATGCAACGCGCGATATTGGCGAAGAAGAAGAGAGAGCAGCCGAACTTATAAAACACCACCTCGATAAAACAGTAGTTGGCATTAATAAAATAGATTTACATAATTCGAGCCCCGCTAAGATGAGACTTTTTATAAATGAAACATATCCTGATTTTGGTAATGCAAGAATTTTCGATATTTCTGCAGAAAAAAATACAAATATTACTTCTCTAACAAATTCTCTATTTAGTATCGCACCTGTTTCTCCACCGTTGTATCCGCCCGATTATTACACTGACCAGCAAATAGACTTTAGAATTGCAGAAATTATTCGCGAAAAAGCAATGAATATTCTGCACGAAGAATTGCCTCATTCTCTGTATGTAGAAATAGCTGACTTAGAAACACGCAAAAACGGCAAAGAATTGTGGATAAGAGCCTTTTTAGTGGTTGAGAGGGAAAGTCAAAAAGGAATCGCTATTGGTAAGGGAGCCTCTGTAATACAAAAAATCCGCTCAGAAGCAATTAGCGACTGTATACGGATTTTTGATTACAAGATAAATCTTAATTTACAAGTTAAGGTGCATAAGAACTGGCGCCAAAAAGACATTCTTCTTACAAACCTTATTGATAGATAGCAGACGGCTTAGTAGCGAAAAATATTGCTGCTAAGCTACAATTTTATTCTGCTTAGAGTTCTTTTACAGTGCCATCTGCTTGCGCAATAAACACGATAGGTGGGTTTTTTGTAAAAAACCCATTGTCTATAACGCCTGTTATGGTATTAATTTTATCTTCGAGAGCTGCGGCATCTTGTGGGCTTGCCCATAATAAATCCACAATAATGTTTCCGTTGTCAGTAATAACTGGGCCTGCCTTGCGTACAGCTTGTCGCACGGTTGCGGTTGCACCCATTTCTTCAAAAGCCTTAATTACAGGAACGCGCGCTTCTGCAATAATTTCTACCGGTAACGCAAATCCTGTTCCAAGGTGAGGAACAAATTTTGATTCATCTGCAACTACTACAAATTGCTTTGCATTGTAAGCTACAATTTTTTCGAGTAAAAGGGCTGCTCCTCCGCCTTTAATTGCATTTTTTCTGGCAGTAATTTCGTCTGCGCCATCGATTGCTAAGTCGAGCATTCCCCCAATTGCCTTAGCATTGAGTGAGTACACTGGAATCCCTAATTCTTCGCAGGCGGTTGTTGTTTGAGCACTGGTACATACTGCCTTTATGTCGGTAAGCGTACCCTCTGTAATTCTTTGTGCAAGCCTTTCGACTGCTGGCATTGCGGTTGATCCTGTTCCAAGACCTATTTTCATGCCAGAGAAAATAAGTCCCTTTTCTATTAGTTTATCGATAGCATAATCACCAACAAGTTTTTTTTGCTCCCCTTGGGAAAGTTGTTTTGACATACTTACCTCCTTTTAAAAAGCTGTCTATTTATAATCATCTAAGTATTGCGTATTCCAGTAAAAAGCTCAAATTGAATTTCTGATTGATATTTAAGCATTGTCATTCCATTAGAAACCAGGCATCCTTCCTCTTCTGCTCGTTTGGAAAAGGTTGTTTTTTCTTCAGTAAAATTCATATCAAACACAGATTCATGACCATTAAATTCATAAAAGAATAGGATATCATTTTTGTCTTCGTTATCATCATCAAGTTCTGGGCGTTCATGCAAAGAAATATGGGGGAGGGTATAAATAAACAAATCAGAAAATTCTTGCATTTTTAGAGCGTGAGATTCATCTAGCGGAGCCCATTCAAGTCCATAGAAATCAGAGAGTTTTTTTGCTTTTAATTGAGTACGGTTAAAAACACAAGCTTTTCCGCCAAGTGTTTTTACAACATAGGCAGCTGCTCGACCTCGCCCTCCAGCACCAATTATGGAAACTTTTTTTCCGCGTAAACTAGTCTCTCCTAAAAACTCAAGGAGTGCGCGCGTAAGAGCCATTGCATCACTATTGTAGCCATGCCAATGATCCCCTTCTTTTATAAGAGAACTACATGCACCAATCTGCCCTGCTTCTGCAGAAACATAATCGGCATATTCAATAATTCTCTCTTTATGAGGGTAAGTTACCGAGAAAGCAGATATATCCAGTTCTTTCGCAAAGTCAAAAACCTTATGTACATTTTGCACTTGAATAGGAATGTAAACTGCGTTTAAGTCATGGTTATCGTATTTTGTATTATATATGGTATGAACATGCGGCTGTTCTAAAGGATAGCCTGCAATTCCAAAAACCTTAGTGTCAGCATCTATTCGATTAAATCGATATATGGTTCCCAGTGTAATTGGGTCTAAATGGCCAAGTTGACCAATTGTATTTGCTTCTGTAGGAGAAGTGTACGTTAAAAAAGAATGCAGCTTTGTTGCTAAAATTCGAGAAGGGTATCCAAGAGGACCCATTGCGCACAGAATACAGTCCACATCTTGCAAGGAGCGGGCTTCTTTAAATAAATTTGTTACATCGTCGAGGGTGTGCGGGTTAAAAGCAATCTTTGGAATTTCAAATCCTGTAAGGCGTAGCTTAGAAACATATTGCGCAATATTTCTGATAGGATTTGTCATATCGTGAACACTACGAATAATTCGTGTCTCAAATGCTAAACAAGCATCTTGCAAGCAGGACACTCTAAAATCTTCTTCAAAATCTACGTATGCAAAATTCTTTCGGACATCTTGGTCTGCAAACGAAAGAGCACGAGCAAAAAGGGCTGTTCTGCCAGATTCTCCACCTTCAAACTTTCCTCCATCTATAACGCGTCGAATAGTTAAAATAGCAGGTATTTTTGCTAATTCCGGAAATTTTCTAACATATAGTTTTTCTTCGCTATCGAGATAATCGACGCGTAATTCTACTAAATCAATCCATCTGCGGTATTTTTCGATGTACGAGAGATTTTCTTTTAAGGTAGAGCCGGTTAGGGTTAAGCATACTTTTGAGCGAAACATACAACCTCTGTTATTTTTTGGTAAAAAAAAGCATTTTTTTTCTTTTAGTGAATACCATAATATAGTAAGTTGTGGTAAAATTACAAGTGTTTATAATCGTAAATGGTTTGTGAACAAAAATTATTATCTGAGAGGATTTTATGGAACACATGGGTATGTGGGGGCTTATCCCACCGCTTTTAACAATTGTTCTGGCATTTGTTACTAAGGATGTCGTTGTATCTCTTTTTTTAGGAATTTTGTCTGGAACACTTATTGCTGCAGGTGGCAATCCAATGCTTGCAGTATTGAATCTAACCGATGGACTTGCTAATTCTTTGGCAGATGGTTGGAATATTCGCATTTTTATGTTTTGTGCTCTTTTAGGCGGGCTTGTTGGTCTATTATCTAAAACAGGAGCTGCAGGTTCTTTTGGACATTGGGCATCTGCAAAACTAAAGAAAAATACGGGTTCTCAATTTATGACATTTATCTTTGGCATAATTATCTTTATTGATGACTATTTTAATTCGCTTACTGTTGGAACAGTTATGAGACCTGTTACCGACAAGACAAATACGTCTCGCGCAAAGTTAGCATATATTCTAGACTCAACAGCTGCTCCCATTTGTATTATTGCTCCAATTTCGAGCTGGGTAATTACAGTTATGTCTATTGTTCGAAGTTCAGACGGTTTTGAAGGATTAGGAATTTCTGAATTTGAATTCTTTATTCGCTCAATTGCTTTTAACTTATACGCTCTACTTGCTCTTATGTTGGTTTTAGCGGTAATTTTCTTAAAGATAGATTTTCCAGCGATGCGTGAATCAGAGATTCTTGCAAAAAAAGGTGTACTCTACAATGAAGAAAAATACGGTCCAGTAAGTGGTAATGTGGAAGAAATTGTAGAAACAAAAGCAAATGCAGTAGATATGCTAGTACCAATTATTCTCCTTATTATTAGTGCAGTTGTTATGTTTCCACTTACAACTTGGATTGGATCTATTGATGGAGAATCAATAACAACCCTCTCTCAAGCAATGGCAGCAGTTTCTTTATCAGAGGCTTTTAATAATACTGATGCGTCTCAAGCACTCATGTATTCAATTATAATTACACTTTTGATAACATATATATATTATCTTGCTCGTGGTTTAATGAGTCTTAAAGAGTCTGGAGAGGCTTTAAGAGATGGTATTAAGTCTATGGTTCCAGCTCTTCTTATTTTAAGTATGGCCTGGACAGTTGGTGGAGTTATTAAAAGCTCTCCAGCAGATGGAGGCCTTGGCTTGGGATTGTATCTATCAGAAATAGTTGTGGGTGGAAATTTCCCTCTATTTCTTATCCCTGCAATTGTATTTATTCTTTCTGCTTTAATCGCATTTGCAACTGGTACGAGCTGGGGAACCTTTGCTATTATGATTCCGATTGTAATGCCAATTGTTATTGGTTTATCAGACTCTAATGCCTTTGATGCATCTCAAACATTGAATGCTGCAATGATTTGTATTTCTGCAGTACTTGGTGGAGCTGTTTTTGGAGACCATGCTTCTCCAATTTCTGATACAACTATTCTTTCTTCAACAGGAGCTAGTTGTCCACACTTAGAGCACGTAGCAACTCAAATGCCGTATGCTGTGTTTATTGCAGTTTGTTCTTTTGTTGGATTTATTTTTGGAGGACTTTTTATGAGTGCTCCAATTGCTTGGCTTGCTGCACTAATCGTTTTTGTTGGAGGCCTTGTAGCTCTTCCTCAAATTGAAAAGAAAATGGGTTTTAAATAAGGCTCTTTCTTAAGTAATTTGTAATGTAGTTTACAAGTAAAAAATACCCCCATTTCCATAATTGCGAAGTGGGGGTTTTCTTTTGTATACCATGTATTTTTTTCTGTATTGGTAAGTTTATTGAACGCGAGTTGTATAGAGCTGTGTTCCTGATACAGACAGAGTTAAAACAGTGTTAACAGGAAGTTCATAAGGAATGCTCAGCAATCCTCCTGGATGATTCATGTTAATAACGGGAAAACTCTCTCCATCTGGAGTGTCTGCAGTTACTTCGATTGGAACAGCATATAAATAATTAGGAAGTGTATAAGAAAAGATTCCTAGCCGCACATTTCCTTTTTGTTCTGCTGGTAATATAACTTCTGCAGAAACACTTCCGTAAGCATCTATTACGTTACCTGGCGGAACAGACTGAGATACAACAACCCCTGCTTCTTCACCCTCTTGAGCTATTCGAGATGTAAACTCAAAAACTACTCGAACACGTGTTATTTGAGTTATTAGGTCGTTTATATTCATACCAGTAATATTCGGAACTTCTACGCGTGTTATTTCAGTGCCACGACTTACTACAAGCTTTAATGTTATAGGAGTTGATAAGTCAGTACCGGCTGGGGGTTCTTGTTCTAAAACTGTTCCTGCAGGCTCCCCACTAAATTTATACATAGGAGGATCTTGCAAAACGATTAGAGGAGAAGGGCTAGAAGCAAATAAAAGCTGTAAATTGAGCTTTACATCTTCAAAACTCTGGCCTATATAGTCTTCTACTGAATCTAAAACAACTCCACGACTAACGGTAATATTTAAGTGTCTAGGTGCTTTAACAATAGAACCTGCATCCGGAGATTGATCAAGAATAGTATTTTTTTCTTCTGGAGAGTTAGAGTAACGTAACTGTACTCGAGGGTATAATTCTTTTTGTTGTAGTTCTATAAGAGCCTCAGCTAAATCTTTACCTACCACATTAGGAACGAGAACTTGTTCTGGTCCTTTTACCGTAATAAAAAAAACAGCCAAACAAAAGGCTCCCATTAAAATGAACAGAGAGACTGCAAAAATAATAAACTGCTTACCATCATTTTGTAAAGTTTGCAGCACCTCTATTAGGTTTATTTTAATATTTTTCCAAATTTTTTTAAAAAAATCCACTACTTTTTTAACTATTTGCATACGCTTCCTATAATATCTCGTGATCCATTAATAAAATCTTTCCAATTTACGGCTTTTTTTGCTTGCCACTGCAAGTGTGTTGCAGCCACTATTCCGTTGCCGCTTTGTATTAAAATGCCCTCTTTTTTATCTACTCCTAAAACGAAACCAGGGTTTGCTGTTTCATCAAACTGATTGTTCTCGTTTGTATAGACATGGGCATTATGTAAAATCAATTGTATATCGTTTATGCTTGTATATGCAAGTGGTTTTGGGTTATATGCATGTACTTTTGCAACTATCTGGGTAGCACTCAAACTCCAATCAATTATACCGTCTTCTCTAGACAGGGTTGTACAATAAGTTGCTTTTGAATGGTCTTGTTCATACTCTTTTATTGTTTTTTCTTCTAGCTGTTTTAAAACAGTAAGAAGTAAGGATCCTGTCTGCTCACTTACTAACGATAATATAGATTCAGAGGTATCCGTCGGGTTAATTTTAAATTTTTCTTGTAGTAAAATATTGCCTGCATCCATTTGAGGACTCACACGCTGTATAGATATGCCCGATTCTTTTTCGCAGTTTAAAATAGCGGCAGGAACTGGTGCGGCCCCTCGATACAGGGGTAATAAAGACGGGTGAACGTTTATTCCTCCCATTGGAAAAAGAGACATAAATTTTGGCCCAAATATTTTTCCATAGGCAAAACAGACAAGCAGATCTGGTTGCAAATCCGCAACAATAGCCCTAAAATCTGCATCTAGTTTTTGAGGCGTTAAAACTGGAAAGCTAAGGTTGTTTTGTTCTTGAGCCGCGAAGGCAACTTGCGCAACAGGAGTTGGTATTAGATCTTTTTTTCTGCCAACTGGTGCTGCAGGATTAGTAAGCACACCTACAATAGTATGCTCTTTTGAATCAATAAGATGTTTCAAAGGAAGAGCTGCTACATCAGGGCTTCCAGCATATAGAATTCGTAACATATTATTTCCCTGCTTTTTTTTCGTATGCTTCTGTAAACTTCTGAATTGTTTTTGCTCTAAAGGTTTCGTCTCCTCTATCTATAAAAACAAGTCCTTCAAGATGATCGTACTCATGTTGAATTACACGGGCTAGTAACCCTTCAGCTTCGATAGTAAAAGGGCGCCCTCTTTCATTTAAAGCTTGAATAGTAATGCGCTCGGGGCGAAGAATCTTTTCGTACGTATTTGGTATACTTAAACAACCCTCTTCGTAACTGGTTTGCTCCTGAGAGGTTGCAACAATTTGTGGATTAATAAAAACTCTATCTACATCATCATCGGCACATACTACAAAAATGCGAAGCAGCTTTCCAACTTGAACAGCTGCAAGGCCTATACCATCAGCTTTTCGCATCGTTTCAAACATGTCAGAAATAAAGGCTCGAACTTCGTCTGTTACTTCTTCAACTGGGAGTGATTTTTGGCGTAATAGGTCATCACCTAAGTGTACAATATTCATAGTAATAAGGTATACAAAGAAGCCTTTTCAGTCAACGGGAGGAGTCTCTTTGTTTTGTATAAGAAAGTAAAAAAAATTGAAATCCTAGTACTACAACGGGAAGAGGGCTTGACAAAAAGCGTATAAAAGCGAAAAATACAGGACATGAATATCTCAGAAATTGTAGACAAAAAAACAATAACTCCCTTTTTACCGCCCGAAGATGTAAGTGCTATTTTTGCTCTTTTTGAATCAGATGAAATTGAAACACTTATTAATTCTACTCGAAAGGTAGTAAGAGACTTTGGCATTAAGCGCTGGGATGCTCTTTTAGAACCAGAAGAAACTCAAGAACGAAAAGACTTAGAAATAAAACTAGCAACAAGTTTTCATAACAATCTAATGTTGTTAATTCAAAAAACATGGGTTGAAAAAGCCGACGAAACCAACAAAGAACAAATCTTATATGAAGTAGACCAATTTTGTGAACATAGTACCGAAGACTACAAGACCCACTTTATGTCTTTTGCTACTACTGTACGAAAAGCTGTAGCACTTATGTTTGGACAAGATACCTTAGACGAAAGCTTTGTTTTGTATGCTTTCCGCATTGATCCTCTTTTTGGGCTCTTTTGGTGGATTACCGATTCTGCACAAAGAATCCTGCAAGAAGGACAAGACTGGTCTGAGGAAAAGTGCAGAATATTTTTATTAATAGGAATGTTCTTTATTTCAAATTACTAATACACACAGCATAAAGGAGAAATTATGGACTTGGAAACTATGTGTCTGCAATTGCGTGCAGCGTCGAGAGAGCTTGCGCGATTGACTCCTATTCAAAAAAATCATGCATTGCTAGCAGTTGCAGATGCTCTGACTTTAGCTAAAGAAAAAATTTTAGAAGAAAATCAAAAAGATATGAAGGCTGCACAAGCAAAAGGTGTTTCTGAGAGCTTGCAAGACCGGTTATTACTTACATCAGGCCGAATAGATGGAATGGTTAAAGGAATAAAGGTTGTAGTTGGCCAAACAGATCCACTTGATACTTGTATCGCTGGTTGGAAAACTGAAGAAGGGTTACATATTCGGCAGATTCGTGTACCAATAGGTGTAGCTGCAATAATTTATGAAGCTCGCCCAAATGTAACTGTAGAAGCCTTTTCTCTTGCATATAAAAGTGGGAATGCCCTTTTGTTAAGAGGTTCATCGTTAGCGTATAACACAAATCAATGTTTATTAAATATAATTAAAGGTGCTCTTTACGGATGGATGGATCGAGGTGGGGTTGCAGAGGCTATTGACCTTGTTTGTGAAGAAGATCGCTCAGATGTTACTGCGATTTTAAATGCAAAAGGCTTAATTGATGTTGTATTGCCCAGAGGTGGCGAAGATTTAATTGCCTATGTTGTAGAAAATGCTACTATTCCAGTAATCGAAACAGGAAGTGGAGTTTGCCACCTCTATGTAGACAAAGATGCCGATATAAAGAAAGCAGTTACTATTGCAGAAAATGCAAAGATACAAAAACCATCTGCATGTAATTCAATAGAAACAATTCTTGTTCATGCAGATATAGCAGAAAAATTCTTAACAAAGCTTGCCGCTCGATTTGTAGGTCGTGTTTGCATGAAGTGTGATGAAACATCGTATAAGATTTTAGAAAGTATTAATGATTGCTATGTTATGCAAGCTGAACCAGGGGATTTTGGAAAAGAGTTCTTAGACTACACCCTTTCAATTGCTGTTGTACCATCGTTGGAAGTTGCAATTGAATTTATAAATATGTATAACACAAAACATTCAGAAACTATAATTACTTCAAACATAGAAAGTGCACGAAAATTTCAAAATGAAGTTGATGCGGCCTGTGTCTATGTAAATGCCTCTACACGCTTTACCGATGGAGGAATTTTTGGGTTTGGAGCAGAACTTGGAATAAGTACTCAAAAATTTCATGTACGCGGTCCTATGGGTATGGAAGCTCTAACTGTTACAAAGTATTTAATTGATGGGGATGGACAAGTTCGTGAACGATAAGACAGTACAAGCCACTATTGCAAATGCAAAAAAAATAGTTTTGAAGATTGGCTCAAACACTTTAGCTAAGGATGATGGCACAATAAATGTTGAATTTATGCATAGTTTTGCTCAACAATGTGCACAGCTCATAAAGGATGGGAAACAAATTGTTATTGTTTCGTCCGGGGCTCAGGTTGCCGGCACTTCAACACTCGATCGATGGGCACGAAAAAAAGATATTCACTACAGACAAGCTTTGTGTGCAATTGGGCAAGTGGCTCTTATGGAAAAATGGAGAGTTGCTTTTAGCGAGTTCAATATACATATTGGTCAACTTTTACTTACAAAAGAAGATTTTACTGATAGCCACCGTACGCTAAATATGCGCAATACATTGTTCACTCTCGTTGATGAAGGTGTAATTCCAATTATTAATGAAAATGACTCCGTTTCTTTTGAAGAGATTCGCATTGGAGATAACGATAACTTGAGCGCACTTACCGCAATTTTGTGGAGTGCAGACTTGCTCGTGTTATTTAGCGATGTAGAAGGGGTTTACACAAAAAATCCTAAAGAGCATGCTGATGCACAATTGATTGAAATTGTAGAAAATATGGAAGAGCTAAAAAGCAATATTTCAATTGGAGCTGCAAACTCTTTTGGGACAGGCGGAATGCAAACTAAACTTGAAGCTGCCGAAAAAGTAAATGCTTATGGAATTCCTATGATTCTCTCTGATGGAAGCAAAGAAAAAGTATTAGAATCTCTAGCTTGTGGCAGCACAAAAGCTACACTGTTTTTGGCTCAATAGCATAAAATTAGAAACCTTCGTAATTACGCTCAATTTTATTTGACTCAAATAATTTTTCGGGTTATATTTTACTATGTAAAACAACATAGCTGAACATAACTGGAGGAATTAATATGGTTAAGTATGAGTTAAAAGATGATTTGCTAACGGGACACTCTCTTATTGATGCGCAACATAAAGAACTGTTTGATGCGATTAATGATTTGATGGACGCATGTGAATCCGGAAAAGGCCGTGATCATCTAGAAAGAACGTATACTTTCTTAAAAAATTATATTGTAAAACATTTTAACGACGAAGAGGAATTACAAGCATCAGTACATTTTCCAGATTATAATCGACATAAAGATTTACATGAGCAATATAAGGCTATGAGCAATGCCGCAGGAGATGTCTTACTAAAAGATGGCCCTACATTCGAAGCCCTAGCCGGATTGAATAAAGCTATTCTTTCTCTTGTAAATCATGTAAGAATCGAAGACAAAAAAGCAGCCACCTTTATAAGAGAAAACTAAGCAATAAAAAAGCAACCGGAAAATACTCCTGTAAAGAGTTATACCCAGTTGCTTTTTTTTATAAAGCCCAAAACTAC
>CAYJNB010000033.1:0-1446 GCA_964371205.1 uncultured Treponemataceae bacterium | reverse complement strand
CTAGTCTTCCAAAGTTACAAACACATCAAATTCTTTTTGTACTTCGGGATCTTTGTTTTTGTCGAGGAGGCTCACGATTACGGCTGATACAAGTCCTGCGATAAAGCCTGGTAGGATTTCGTAAACGTCGAAGATTCCTCCTTGGAGCTTGTACCAAATAACTGCTGTAATTCCACCAACAATGAGCCCTGTTGCAGCACCGTTTCTTGTTGTTCCTCTCCAAAAAAGAGCAAGGAGAATTACCGGCGCAAAGGAAGCACCAAAACCCGCCCATGCAAAACTTACTAAACCAAAAATTGAACTGTTTGGATTTACAGCAATAATGAAGGCTATAAGTGCAACAGCACAAACGGTTATGCGGCTTAAGAGCAATGTTTGCTTTTCATCAGCATCTTTTTTAATAAAACCCTTGTACACATCTCGAGAGAAAGCAGAAGATGCAACTAGGAGTTGAGAGTCGGCAGTACTCATAGCAGCTGCCATAATTCCACAAAGGAAAATACCAGCAATGAATGAAGGGAACATTTTCATTATAACAGCGAGGAATACTGTATCTGCCTGTCCATCTGCAAGAGCCGCTGGAAGTAGGTATAGTTTACCAAAGATACCAACAAAAACTGCTGCAATGAGAGCGATTGTTACCCAAACCATTGCTATGCGGCGAGAGACAGCTATTTCTTTGTTTGATCGAAGTGCCATAAAGCGAACTAAGATATGAGGCATACCAAAGTAACCAAGCCCCCAACCAAGATCTCCAAGGATTCCAAGAATATTGAAGGAGCTCTGTGAATCGCTTGCAAATGGTGTAATAAACTGACTACCAAGTTCTGCAACTTTTACAAAAGCTTCTGCGGGGCCACCAAGTGTAAAAATCATAAGAAGTACAGAAATGGTAAGAGCAAGGAACATAATGGTTCCTTGAATAAAGTCTGTTGCACAAACAGCTAAATATCCACCTAGGAGGGTATATGCAAGAATTACTGCTACTCCAAGTAAGAGTGCATAAAAGTACGGGATTCCGTACACAGAATTAAAAACTTTTGCACAGGCAACAAATCCAGAAGCAGCATATACGGTAAAGAACACTAAAATAAAAAGTGTAGAGATTAGTCCAGTAATGCGACTTTTGTCTTTAAAACGGTTAATAAAAAATTCTGGGATAGTAATTGCATCTCCAGCATGTATAGAGTACTTGCGTAAACGTTTTGCAACGAGTAGCCAGTTTAAATAGGTTCCTATGAGTAAGCCGAGGGCTGTCCAAAACACACCTCTCATTCCACTTACATAGGCAACACCAGGAAGTCCCATTAAAAGCCATGCAGACATGTCAGAAGCTTCAGCGCTCAGAGCTGTCATCCAAGGACCAACTTTTCGACCTCCTAAGAAAAAGTCAGTAGAAGTTTCAGTCTTTTTAACGTAGCGTAAGCCTATAAAAATCATTATTCC
>CAYJNB010000032.1:0-13909 GCA_964371205.1 uncultured Treponemataceae bacterium | reverse complement strand
TATTAATGCGTACTCAGCATATTTTGGTAGAAAATGAATTTACAGTCGAAAAAACACTACCAACTGAGAGTCTTTGCATTGAATGTGATAGTGCTGCTATGTTGAGCGTATTACAAAACCTAGTAACAAATGTAATCAAGCATGCGTGTTCTGGTAAATATTTGGGAGTGTCACTTTCTACAGAAGAATTAATTGAGAGAAAGAGGGGTTTTAAGACTTCAACTATTACAAAAAAGAATTTAGCGGTATTGCGCATAATTGATCATGGGCGTGGAATTCCTCGAGCAGAGCAAAAAACAATTTTTGAAGCGTTTTCGCGCGGAAGAACAGCGGTCGATATGCAAGTTGAAGGCAGTGGTATAGGCTTAAATGTTGCAAAGCGTATTGTTGTCTTGCATGGCGGAACTCTTGAGGTAGAAACTTCTAATCAATTTGGAACAATATTTAAGTTGACTTTACCGTTAGTAGAAAAACTAGAAGATACAGTTTAATCATGTTTTAGTTAAAAAGGAGACTAAGAGTATGAAAAAGATTTTATTAGTAGAAGATGAGGCAGGTTTATTGCTTACCTTAACTGATCGCTTGGAATCTCAAAAGTATGCAGTAGACACTGCAGAAACTGGGCCTCAAGGACTCGAAAAAGCACGTAACCCTGATTACGACTTAATTTTGCTTGATGTTATGCTCCCCGAACTTGATGGATTTACTGTATGTAAAACTCTGCGCGGAGAAAAGGTTAATACGCCGATTATAATGCTCACAGCTAAGAGTCAACTGGATGATAAAGTTACCGGTTTAAAACTTGGTGCAGATGACTATGTTACAAAACCTTTTGAAGTTCAAGAATTGCTTGCAAGAATAGAGGTTCAAATTCGCCGAGGCACTGCTCTTAAGGGTATAACAATACCCGAATCTGTAAGTGATAATTTAATAGTTAACTTGCAGCGAGGCTATATTTCTTTGGATGGGGTTGAACAAGTACTATTAGCACAAGAAATAAAATTATTAGAGTTTTTCTATAAAAATCAAAACGAGGTTATTTCGCGCGAAACGCTATTAGAAACCGTTTGGGATTATGAGGGAAGTGTAAGTACAAGAACAGTTGATGTGCACATAGCAAGACTTCGTCAAAAACTCGGCGATACCGGAGATGTTCCAAAATATATACAAACAATTAGAGGTGTAGGCTACAAGTTTATTGCACCGTAGTATTTGTATCGTTAAAGTATGTAATAAGGTTTTTTTCTAGTTGCTGTGGCAGATACTCTTGTTCGAGACGTAGAAAAACATCGCGGGATATATTCTTTCCCCCAAATCGGGCAATATTATCTGTGTAGATTTGAGAATCAATGAGTTTTCCGCCACAGTCAACAAAACATTTTACAAAATGACAAAATGTTGCTTTTGCAGCGTCAGGCTCAAGGGTAAACATTGATTCGCCAAAAAAAATACTGCCTATTAACACTCCGTAAAAGCCACCAATAAGCTCATTGTCTTTGTATGCTTCAAAAGAATGAGCGTATCCCAATCTATGAAATTCGCAATATGCCTTTTGTATATCTTCTGTAATCCAAGTGCCCTTTTGACCTTCTCGTTTTACTTGGGCGCAGTGTGCAATAACTTGTTCAAAATTCGTATTTGCTTTAAAGGTGAATGGATGTGTCTTTAAATAGCGCCTAAAACGAGTAGGAATATGTAATTCTTCGGGTAAAAGCACAAATCGTGGGTTTGGCGACCACCACAGAACAGGATCTTCCTCGTTAAACCAAGGAAAGATACCTTGCAAGTAGGCAGAAAAAAGCATACCCGGAGACATATTCCCCCCTTGGGCTACAAGGCCACTTTTTTCTGCTTCGTTTGCTGGAGGAAACTGAAAGTAATCCGAAATTGATAAATACGGAAACTCAATCTCTTGAGTAATGTTCTTGTCAGGTTGCGAAACATTCATACCGTATAATCAGCTTGCCTGTTTTTTTATCTAAATCGCAATACGCTTTTCCACCTTCTGCTAGTTCTCCAAATAGAACTGCATCGGTTAACGCGCTTGCTAATTTTTCTTCTACTAACCGAGCAATTTGGCGAGCCCCAAACTCTGGAGAGTACCCTTTTTCTGCAAAGTAGGTAATTGCAGCTTTACTTACTTTAATCTCAACGTTTTTTTCTGCTAATAGTTTGTTAAGCCGCTTTATTTCTTTTTTTACTATTGAATATAACATTTCTTTTGACAGATGCACAAAGGGTATTATAGCATCAAGTCTATTTCTTAACTCTGGAGAGAACAGTTTTTCTACAGCCTCTGTTACGGCACTCTCATCTTGACTTCTCTCTCCAAATCCAATGAGAGGTTTATTTATGTCACGAGCGCCTGCATTACTAGTCATTATTAAAATTGTGTTTCTAAAATCAGACTTTCTGCCTTGATTATCGGTAAGGGTTGCGTAATCTAATATTTGCAAAAGCATATTGTAAATACTGCTATGTGCTTTTTCAATTTCGTCTAACAGGACTACAGCGTGGGGCTGTTTGCGAATTGCATCGGTAAGCAACCCTCCTTCTTCAAAACCAACATAACCTGGAGGCGAACCAATCAGGCGGCTAACTGTGTGTTTTTCTTGATATTCGCTCATGTCAAAACGCAGCAATTCCATACCGAGTGTATTTGCTAAAACTCGAGCAAGTTCTGTTTTTCCAACTCCAGTTGGTCCTACAAAGAGGAATCCTCCAATAGGTTTCTCTGGGGAGCGGAAACCAGCCCGAGAGCGTTTGATTGCTTTAGAAAGTATTTCGACGGCTTTATCTTGCCCAAATACCTCTTGAGACAAAGATGTATCAAGCGATTTAAGCTTTTTTGTTTCGTTTTGAGAAACACTACGTTCGGGTATGCGAGCAATTTTTGCAATAATCTTTTCGATGAGCGGAACATCTACGGTTACTGCTTTTTTTAATTTTGCAGAAGATCCTGCTTCGTCAATAATATCTATTGCTTTATCTGGTAAACGTAAGGATGGGAGAAATTGTTTCGAAAGCATAACCGCTTGGCGTAATGCTTCATTCGTATAGGAAACTTTGTGGTACTCCTCGTAAGAAGGACGTAAGCCCTCGAGTATTTGAACAGCTTGTTCTTCACTTGGTTCGTGTATGTCAATTTTTTGAAATCGTCGTGCTAATGCGCGATCTTTTTCAAAATGTTTACTATATTCCTCGAAGGTGGTTGACCCGATGCAACGCACCTTTCCAGATGTTAGGATGGGTTTGAGTAAGTTTGATGCATCGAGTGATCCACCAGAAGTTGCACCTGCTCCCACAATAGTGTGAATTTCATCTATAAATAAAATTGCCTTTTCTTTTTTGAGTAATTCTTCGCTTAGTTTTTTTAATCTCTCTTCAAAGTCCCCGCGGAATTTAGTTCCAGCAACAAGGGTTCCCATATCAAGACTGTAGATTGAATAGTCGCTTAGAAACTCTGGTACTTGTCCAGAAATAATACGTTGTGCAAGACCGTGTGTAACAGCTGTTTTACCTACACCGGCGTCTCCTACATGGAGTGGATTATTCTTTTGTTTACGACAGAGCACTTCTATTGTTCGCTCCAGTTCATCATTGCGTCCAATTAATAGCTCTAGTTCGCCCTTTTTTGCAAGCTCAGTAACATCAATAGCAAATTGTCCGAGATGGCTTTTTTTCTTTTTTCCACGTGTATTTTTTTGATCGTCTTCTTCATAGGATGAATCAAGATTTTCCTCTGAATCGTCACCTTCAAAGTCATCTGCTAAATCAAAATTATCTGCTTCTTGGCTTTCGTAAGATTGATTTGCTGTTATTACTTCTAGCAGGGTAAGCCTATCGAGGCCAGCTTTTCGTAAAAAGAATGAACAATGATTTTTTGATTCGTCGTACATACTTACAAGAATATCGCTTATATCGATTTGTTCTTTTTCGCAATAGGCACAATGCTCTGCAGCACTATTTAAGACATTAAAAAAAGCAATAGTTTCTATAGGTTCTTTTGACTCTGTTGTTGGAATCGATGTTTCTAGAAAATTTGTGAGTAACTCGTTAACAAGCCGTACGTTAGTTCCAGTTTGATGGAGGAGAGAGGCAATAGTTGAGGTGCGCACAGCCTCATGTAATAAGTGTTCGGGAGTAACATATTCGTGTTTATATTTTGAAGCAAGCTCAAAGGCTTTTGAAACAATTTTTTGTAGTTCTTCTGATATGGTCATTTTATGCAAGCTCCATAGTACAACTAAGAGGAAAGCCATTTTTACGTGCATTACCAGTAACTTGCATTATTTTGGTTGCTGCAATGTCATAGTAAAAAACACCAACAGTAGCTTTTCCTTTCTTGTGGACTGTTTCCATCAGTACTGTTGCCTCTTCATCGGACTTTTTAAAAATATCTTTTAGGATTAATACTACAAAATCTTTTGTGGTATAATCATCATTGTGGAGTATAACTCTGTATTGTTCTGGTTCTTTTATTTCTTCCATGGTAGAAAAATCAATTCCTACCACATCTTCATATTTTTCTGACATATCTATAAGATACACTATTTTTTGATTTTTGTCTGCTACGTTAACACGAGTAATAGTGAATTATTGGCTACCGCTCCACAATGCTTCCATCGGTACCAATAGTTACCACTTGCCAAGGAATAAACTTACCGCTTGCTTTGAGTGCATTTACCGTTGCGTTTTCGATTCCGCCACAACAGGGAACTTCCATGCGCACAACAGTAACCGATTTTATGTTGTTTTCTGCAATAATGTGTGTAAGCTTTTCGGTGTAATCGCCTTCATCGAGTTTTGGACAGCCGATTAGTGTAATCTTATTCTGTATAAAATCTGCGTGAAAGTTAGCATATGCATAGGCAGAACAATCTGCTGCAATCAAGAGGTGTGCATTATCAAAGTAGGGTGCGTTAGGTGGAATGAGTTTTATTTGCACAGGCCATTGTCTGAGTTCAGAAATAGGTTTAGAACTTTGAACGCTTTTAAATGCAGTGGTATTTGCAGAAGGAGCACTTGTTGCAACTTTATTATCTGAGCGCACGAGTAGTTTCGAATGTGTTCCCGGGCAACCACAGGGGAGAGGTTTTTCTTCACTTTTTGTAGGTTTTTCTAGGATTGTGACCTTTTCACTTTTATCTGCGTTATCGGTTTTGACAACTATATTTCTATCAGAAAATGAGATTGCATTCACCGGACATACCGGCAAACAATTTCCGATTCCGTCGCAAAAATCGTCTCGAACAACCTTTGCCTTACCATCTACCATTTCGATTGCACTTTGTTGACAGGCGTTTGCACAAAGGCCACAGCCCACACATTTTTCTTCATCAATTTGAATTATCTTTCTATTCATTATGGTTCTCCATTTTTCTTGCTTTTGTACTAGTAATATACTATTATTAGTTTAACAAGTATGTTGTATTTACAACGGAATTGAGAAAATTATGGAAAAATATATCGAAATATTACAAAAAAATCCCTTATTTGATAACATTGCACTCGAACATTTTAATACCATGTTTGAGTGTTTAGGCGTTTACACGGAAACTTTTGAAAAAAAAGATACTATTCTTTTTGCAGGTAATAAAATTGATTTTATAGGAATAGTTTTAGCAGGGAGAATTCGTGTGTTAATTAGTGACGAAGACGGAAATGAGACAATTATTACTGATGTTTCTGTCGGCGAGTCCTTTGCAGAGGTGCTTGCTTGCGCGGGTGTTGCTAATAGTCCGGTGAGTATTACAGTGTCTCAAGACTCAGAGGTTTTATTCTTGCCCTATATAAATCTTATACAAAGCTGTGCAGATTCTTGTTCTTTTCATGCAAAGTTAATAGAAAATTTACTTAAATTAGTTGCATTAAAGAATCTGCATTTAAATAAAAAAATTGATATTATTTCTAAAAAGTCTATTCGAGAGAAGGTGCTTGCATATTTACAGTATGAAAAAAAGGGGTTACGACAATTTACTATTTCGTTAAATAGAGAGGATATGGCTAGTTATCTTTGCACAGATCGTAGTGCTCTTTCTGCAGAACTTTCAAAAATGCAAAGAGATGGACTTATTAGATATAGAAAAAATCTGTTTGAGGTCTTATAAAAAAACAGACTTTATGTTTATATTTTCTAGAAAATTTCTAAAAAAATGTAAAAAAAAGCAAAATTTGCTTGTTTTTATAACAAAAAAGCTTTACTCTAGTTCTACTATGAGTTTTTCAGTAATTTCGTGGAACGTAAATGGCATTCGTGCTGTAGAAAAAAAGGATTTTATTCCGTGGTTACTAAACAGTGGCGCGGACGTAGTGTGTTTGCAAGAAACAAAGGCAAACCCAACTCAATTATCGCAAGAGCTTCTTTCGCCGAGTGGAGAAGGTACAAGCTATTATTCATATTTTGCTAGTGCAAAAAAGGCTGGCTATTCGGGAACAGCGATTTATGCAAAAAAAGAACCCGACTTAGTAACAGTTATGGATAATCCTGCCTTTGACGATGAAGGCCGTGTGTTAGCTGCTCATTTTGGAAATACTGTTGTTATTAGTGCTTACTTTCCGAATAGCCAAGATGCGGGTGCTCGCTTGGATTATAAACTCGCTTTTTGTGATGCGATGCTTAAAATGCTCGATGAATTAGTAAAGAGTGGAAAAAATATAATTCTTTGCGGAGATTATAATATTGCGCATAAACCAATAGATTTAGCACGTCCAAAACAAAATGAAGGTAATCCAGGATATTTACCCGAAGAGCGAGCTTGGATGGATACCTTTACCTCTTCTGGTTATGTAGATGTATTTAGAGAGTTTTGTACTGACCCCGATCAATATACGTGGTGGAGTTATCGATTTAAAGCACGCGAAAAAAATATAGGGTGGCGGATTGATTACGCCTGTGTAAATAAGAATTTTATGTCGTCTGTTACAGGTTCTTCAATTTTAGCAGATGTATTTGGCTCTGATCACTGCCCAGTACAAATTACTGTAGAGGAATCTTTATGAGTGCTGTTCGCTCAAGCCGTTCTCAAAAACTAAAAATTCGCTACAATGCACCGGTAACTCTAACTTTTTCATTTTTAGCAGTTGCTGTTTTTATTTTGAACCTCGTATCTGGCAATAATTTAAATACAGTACTGTTTACTGCTTCGAGCTCTCAGGCTGGAGATTTTCCTTTTAACCCAGTAAGTATTATTGATTATATTAATTTATTTACGCATGTACTTGGGCATTCAAGTTGGAATCATTTAATTAGTAATTTATCTTTTATTCTACTTTTAGGTCCAATGCTTGAAGAACGTTTTAGTTCTATTGGCTTACTCATAATGATTTTGATTACTGCCTTTGCAACAGGTGTAGTTAATGCCTGCTTTATTTCTACTGGTTTAATGGGAGCAAGTGGAATAGCCTTTATGATGATTTTGCTCGCTTCTTTTACCAATTTTGAAAAAAATGAAATACCTCTTACGTTTTTGCTTATTGTAGTTCTCTACATTGGACGAGAGATTTTTGCGAGCTTTGAAGAAAATGATGTTTCTGAGTTTGCTCATCTTATTGGGGGCATTTGTGGTAGTATGTTTGGTTTTTTTGCCGGTTCAACACGTCGAAAAATAGCTAGAAAACCTCGTGCAAAGAAAACTACTGTATCAAAAGCGGCTGCAGCAAAGAGACTTTCAGAAATCGATGCTGCTTCTCCACGTGGAGAGCATGTGCCAGATTTTGATGAGCCATAGGGCTTTATGGCACTTATAAAAATAAAGAAAAAACTATACGTATAAAAAAAAGTATAGTATACTGCTTAAGGAGAGTATATGAAAAAGGATATAAGTAAAATAAATAAAAAATTAGCTATAGTAGGAGCTTTAGGTGCTCTAATTATTTTACTTGGAATAACTCGTTTAGGAATTGTTCCGTGGTTTTCTGGTGTTTCTATTACTATAATGCATTTACCAGTAATTGTCGGAACTATTATTGCAGGGCCTGTTGCCGGTATTTGTATTGCAATTATTTTTGGCATTTTTAGCCTTTTACAGGCTGCTGTTGCTCCTGCAGGAGGGATAGACCCCTATTTTGTAAATCCTCTTATCTCAATTTTACCACGCTTAAGTATTCCTCTTTTTACTTGGTTAAGCTATTTAATAGCATCTAAAATACGGGTTTTACCTAAGTTTGTTTCTATTGCAAAGGCAGCCTTTCTTGGCTCTTTAGCAAATACTTTTTTTACACTTCTTGCTCTTGTTATTGCAAAAGCTATAACATGGCAAATAATGATAACTGTTGTCGTTGCCAACGGAATTCCCGAAGCAATCGGTGCATTGCTTTTATGTACGCCTGTATGTGCTGCATGGTTACGCATTAGCATGCGTGCAAAATCACGTTTATCCCAAGAAGAGAATAACTAATATGAAAATAATTATTGTAGGTGCCGGTTTTACTGGTATGCAATTAGCTAAACGACTTATTTCCGAAAAGAACGATGTAGTTCTTATTGACGAAAACGAAGAAACGGTGCGTCATGCTTCGAACCGTTTGGATTGTATGGTTATGGAGGCTTCAGGTAATAGTCTCGACACTCTTACCGAAGCTGGTATTGCTGATGCAGATGCACTAGTTGCTCTTACAAATTCTGACGAAGTAAATATGATAACCTGTTCCTTAGTTGATTCGGTGTATCCTAATGTACTTAAAATAGCACGAGTTAGGAATTTAGACTATTATAGCGATACAACACACCTAAAAGATCAGCCGCACGGGACTCGCCCTTTGTACGGCATTGACAAAATGGTTTATCCAGATATGGAAGCTGCGTCTGCAATTGTTGCAGCATTTGAGCGTGGTGCTGTAACAAGTCGGCCATTCGAAAACTCTGACTTTGAGCTTTTTACAATTACTATTGAAGAAGGCAGTACTTTTGATGGGGAACCAGTACAAAACTTGCGAAAACTTGTAACGTGCCCTTTTATTCTAGCTTTTGTCGAAAATGCAGAAGAGTCATTTATTCCTTCTGGAGCAACGGTACTTAATGCAGATGATAGAATATCGGTACTAACTTCGCGCAAAAACTTAAAATATTTTTTAGAACTTTCAGGTTCAAAAACAAAACAATTAAGAAAAATAGCATTGATTGGTGCAGGCAAAATTGGCTCACGTGTAGCTGCAGAAATACTTTCTCCAGAAAAGAAATCGTTCTTTTCGAAGATGTTCAAATTCCATCATATTGTTAACCAAAACTTTGCAATTATAGATAAAGACAGAGCCTTGGCAAAAGAGGCTGTGGATCGATTTCCTGATGCAGTGGTATATAATGCAGATGTTACTGATGAGGGGTTTATTGAAGAAGAAAATCTTGCAAGTTTTGACTTGATCATTGCTGCTACAAGAAATCATGAGTTAAATATGGTTACTTCGGCTTACTTTAAGTCTCTTGGAGTTGCAAAGACAATTTGTTTGGTAACAACTTCTGGTTTTGCAAGTATTGCACACAATATTGGGATTGATGTAGCAGTTCCTATAAAGGATGCTGTAGTAGATAGTATTTTGAGTCACTTGAGAGGCAAGGGTGTAACAGAAATTCATACAGTGTCTGATGGTGAGTATGAAGTTATTGAATTAACGGTACACGCAAATTCTCGAATGATTGGAAAAGCATTAAAAGATGCAGATGAGCATGGTTCGTTCCTCGTATTGCTTGTTCAAAAGGGCGATGAGGCTTATCAAATTCCAAGTGGTGATACTATACTTGAAGAGGATGATAGTATTATATTTGTTGTCCATACCGATGATAGTAAACGTATTTTAGCATTATTTGGAGAGTAGTATGCAGTTTTTAGCTTATGTGCGCATAATTAGTATTCTTCTTGCTATAATTGCTACCACCTTTTTATTACCAATTGGTGTTGCCCTACACCAATCTGAATATGGAGTTATTTCGGCATTTGCAATACCAATGATTTTTTGTTGGATTATTGGGCTTATTGTTTTTGTTACAACTCGAGATAAAAAAATAAAACTTTCGACCTCTTCGGGGTTTTTAATAGTAGCGCTATGTTGGGTGTTTGGTAGCTTTATTGGTGCGAGCCCCTTTGTTATTTCGGGTGTTATTCCGAACATTGTTGATGCAATTTTTGAGAGTGCCTCTGGTTTTACTACTACAGGGGCTACTATTCTAACTGAAGTTGAATCTTTACCTCGCAGTATGAATCTCTGGCGAACTCAAATGCACTGGCTTGGTGGTTTAGGAATTGTTTCTCTTACGGTTGCTCTTATGCCTATTTTAGGTATTGGTGGCTTCCAACTTATTAAGTCTGAAACTACTGGCCCTGAAAAAGGGAAGGTAACACCAAAAATTGCAACTACTGCAAAGTACTTGTGGCTTATTTACACAGGCTTAACCGTTATACAAACCATACTGCTCTTAATTGCAGGCCTTGATTTTATTGATTCAATTTCGCACACCTTTGCAACACTCGGAACAGGTGGTTTTTCTACAAAGAACCTAAGTGTTGGTGGATACAATTCTGCTGCAGTTGAGATAATTTGTACAGTTTTTATGTTTTTAGCTGGGGTTAACTTTAACCTCTACTTTTTACTACTAACCGGTAAAGCACGAGAGGTATTTCTAAATAGCGAGTTTAAGGCATACGTATCCATTTTAGTTATAGCAATTATGCTTATGGCTATAAACTTACTGCCTTTATACGAAAATATTTTTACTGCAATGCGCTATGCTTCGTTTCAAGCTGTTTCGATTACAACTACAACAGGTTTTACCTCTGCAGACTATGAACTTTGGCCAGCCTTCTCTCAGATAGTATTATTTATACTTATGTTTGTGGGTGGGTGTTCAGGTTCAACAGGTGGTAGTATCAAAGTAATTCGCTGGGTTGTTTTAGGGAAACAGACAAAAAACGAAATGCAACGATTACTTCATCCGCATGCAGTTTATGGCATACGTTTAAATAGCCGAGCTGGACGTAAAGATATTGTATTTAATGTTTCAGCCTTTATTTTTGTGTATTTTATGGTTGTGGGTATAACAGCCCTTGTTGCCTCAACTGGCGGGGCCGATGTACTTACTTCCTTTACATCAAGTTTGGCAATTGTTGGTAATATTGGTCCAGGGTTTGGAGCCGTAGGTGCTATTGATAATTATGCTTTCTTTTCGCCATTTGCAAAGGCATGGTTTAGTTTTGCTATGATTGCAGGACGACTAGAAATTTATACAATGGTACTTTTCTTGTTTCCGTCATTTTGGAAAAAGTAAAAGTGAGTACGTATAGGAGAAGACTATGGAGAAAATAATAGTTCTTGGAACTGGAAATGCTATGGCAACTAAGTGTTATAATACTTGTTTTTTATTCCAAAACGATAGTGGCTATATTTTGACAGATGCAGGTGGCGGGAATGGTATTTTACGTCAATTGGAAGATGCAAAAGTAGATTTGCAACAGCTCCATCATGTGATTGTAACTCATGCACACTCTGACCATTCTTTAGGAATTATTTGGCTTATTAGAAAAATAGCAGATTTAATGCTTGAAAAAAAATACGATGGCAATTTTAGAATTTATTGTCATAAGTCTCTCGAAAAAGGTCTAAAAAAAATAGCTTCTGTAACCTTGCAAAAGAAGTTGACCAACTTATTCGATAAACGCATTAAATTTGTACGGGTTAAAGACGATAAAACAATAAAGATGCTTCATTGTCCGGTAACTTTTTTTGATATTCACTCAACAAAAGAAAAGCAATTTGGCTTTACTTTAAAAACGCAAAAGGGAAAGAAGCTTACTTGCTTAGGAGATGAACCTTTTAATCAAAAATGCGAAAAATATCTTAAAAAAACTGATTGGCTTTTATGCGAAGCATTTTGCATGTACGAACATCGAGATGAGTTTAAACCGTATGATAAACATCATGCAACAGTAAAAGAAGCTTGCGAACTTGCTGAAAAAGAAAAAATTCCGCATGTAGTTCTTTGGCATACCGAAGATACCTATTACGAAAAGCGCCAAAAGCTGTACACCAAAGAGGGAAAACAGTTTTACTCTGGTGATCTTTACGTGCCCTATGATTTGGATGTGATTAAATTATGAAAAATGTCATCTTAGCTGCAGCAGGAACAATTCCTTCAGAAACGGTTTTTAAGAATGCTAAAGTCTTAAATGTCTTTACGAATGAATGGATAGAAGCCGATATTGCAGTGCAAGATGGCATAATTGCTGGAGTAGGAAACTATTCTGGAAAAATAGAAATTAACTTACAAGGCCGGCATGTGGTGCCTGGCTTTATAAATACCCACGTACACATTGAGTCGACTATGGTTACCCCGCCACAAATGGCAGCAGAAATCGTGCCTTGGGGAACAACAACCGTTATTGCAGATCCTCACGAAGTAGCAAATGTTGCAGGTCTTGCAGGCATTTCTTTTTTACTCGAAACATCGCGCAATTTGCCTTGCGATGTGTACATTATGATGCCTTCTTGCGTGCCTGCTCTTCCCGGCGAAGATAGTGGTGCAATCTTAGAAGCAGAGGAGCTCTCTCAATTTATTGGAAAAGATGGGATTCTTGGCTTAGGAGAGGTAATGAACTTTGTGGGCGTTGCCGCTGCCGATGAGGGCATGATCAAAAAACTAAAAGCTTTTTCGAATCTCTGCATAGACGGGCATGCACCCGGTGTGAGCGGAAAAGCCTTGCAAGCCTATCGTGCATCGGGTATTGTAACCGATCATGAATGCAGTACACCAGAGGAAACAATCGAAAAATTGCGAGCCGGTTTTTACATTCTTGCACGCGAGGGAACTTCTGCTAAAAATCTAGAACATATTTTAAGCACCGTGCAAGATGCAAATCTACCATTTGATCATATTGCTTTTTGTACCGATGATAAGCACATATTCGATATTCGACAAAAGGGAGAAATTGCAGAAAACGTACGTATAGCTATTTCTTTAGGAATTGACCCCATTGAGGCATATAAAATGTCTTCATATAATGGGGCTCGTATGTACGGCTTGCGCCATCTTGGTGCAATTGCCCCATCGTATCAAGCAGATTTGATTGTTTTAGAAGATATGAAAGACGTACGTATTCATTCAGTCTATAAAAAGGGTAGACTTGTCTCTGAGGGAACAAAACCGCTTACTCCTAACTCTGTAACAGTGCCACCTGCTCTGCTGAATAGTGTAAACTGTAAGCCCTTTACTGCTAATGATATTCAACTTGCATGTAAAGAAGATGAAGAGATTGCAGTGATTGAGTTGATAGAAAACGAGATTCTTACAAAAAAATTGATTGAGAACGTACCGACAAAAGACGGATTTTTTGCGCCAACAAATAAGTATCAAAAAATTGTTGTTATTGAACGGCACAAACAAACAGGCAAAATAGGTGTGGGTGTAGTAAAAGGCTTTACGCTTACCGGTGCATTAGCCTCAACGGTGTCGCACGATTCACACAACTTAATAGTTATTGGTAGTAATGACGAAGATATTTTGGTTGCAGCAAATCAAGCAATTGCACAACAGGGTGGCTACGTTTGCGCGCAAGGTGGTAAGGTGCTCGGTTCCGTTCCGCTTTCTATTTGTGGAATTTTAACTAATGATGATACCGATACCGTCTTACATGAAATAGAGCGGCTCAAAGAAATTGCACAAGAAATGGGAATACCCAAAACACAAGACCCCTTTATTCCTCTTGCATTCTTATCTCTTCCGGTAATTCCCGAAATTAGAATTACAACAAATGGCTTGATAGAACTGTAAATAAACTTTTACGGCTAGTTATATACCTGTAGTATTTGCCTTAACCATTTGGTTCTAGCTTATTTTTACTTTCGCGCTGCTTTTGGTAGCCCAATCCCCATTCAGCCATTGTTTCTAAAACCGGTTTTAGACTATAGCCCAGTTCAGTAA
>CAYJNB010000031.1:0-13913 GCA_964371205.1 uncultured Treponemataceae bacterium | reverse complement strand
TAAGATTATTTTTTTAGTTTGAAATGTAAAAAAACAAAGATATATCAAAAAAACAGAACCTGCAAAGATAATAAGAAAAATATTAAACCAGATAAAAATACTAAAATAAATATCCATACTCTACAACTTCTGCAAGCCTAACAGTGTCAAGTCGTCGTATTGCGGATCTTCTGTCATGTATGTATACCACAAGTATTCAGCATGTTCTGCATGGTCGGCTTTATTAGAGCAATATTGTGCATATTGTTTAAAGTGTTTTTGTAGGTATTCGTCTACTTTTCGGTCAACTAATACGCGGTCGTATTCGGTTGGATTTTTTGGTCGATACATACGGAATATTTTTTCTATGGAAACGAGTCCCATAAGACAATCTTCTACGGTGCCGGTACAACTACTAAAGTCAAATTCAAACAGTTCATTTTCGACTGGGCTATGGAATTTTTCGAGTTTGTACACGCCTCGTGCAAAAATAGTCTCAATAATATCGTTTACGCGGTCGGCGCTCATTTCTTCGCCATCTTGCCCTACACTATGATAGGCGTGTGGGGTATCAACTGGCTGTCCGCCTTCTTCGCAGAGAATTTCGTTATAGTCTGCATCGCGGAACATACGTTTTGCTTCTTCAATACCGTCAGTATACATAAACAATACGTCGCCTTGTTTTAATTTGCGTTTAACCATTTTATAGCCGCCTTGCATTTCCACCATAAATGATGGGAATACGCCGGTTGCAGGAGTTTCGGGGATAAGCTCGGTAATTTTCTTGCGTTTTTGTGCATCGTAGAAATGGAGCATGTTATCTCCGGCGTTACAGAAGTGTGTATCGCCTGTTTCTGAGTCGATAATACAGAGGCTAAAGGCGGCAAAACGGCCTTTAAATCCGCGAGATTCGATCATATCGTTAACGCGAGAAACGAAGGCGGACATATTATACCCGTGAGTTTTAAGAGTCCAGTCTTTAAAGTAATCTAAGAAGAGCGTTGCAACTTCTACCATGATAAGAGAAGCAGGAACCCCTTTACCAGCAACGTCGCATTTAATTACCGCATAATGGCGCCCATCAAGGTCAACAACATCAAAATAGTCCCCAGATACACCCTTTGCACCTTCGTAGTAACCAAAAAACTCAAGGTTTTTACTTGTCTTTTTACCAGTTGTAAGTTTTTTACCTTCGCTGTCGGTTTCGAGTGGAATAAACATTTTTTGCAGTTCTTTACCAACAGTAAGGTCTTTTGCAGCAGAGGCTGCTTTGATTAGTCCGCTAGTCATATCGTTAACTATTTCGCCGAGCAACCCAATTTCGTCTCTCGATTTTACTTCAATTTCTTTACCTTCTAATTCTTCTTTATCTTCGGTATCGCGAATAAGCTGAACGTGTGAGGCAAGCTTACGAATTGGATTAATAATAATCGATGCTAATATAAGGGAGCCAAACACACCAATACTAATGGCAATTAAGGCAATAATAAGTGTAATGTAGAGAACACTCCTTGTAGCAACACCAATAGAGTCTAAAAGACTTTCTGTTGTTACAGCTACTTGTACCGTACCACGAACAAAGTTTTGTTCTGTACCTTGTCGATAAAGGACTGGTTTATAGAAAATATATTCAGTTACATCAGAAGAGAGATTTGTATTATCAAAGGCAGGGTAACTTCCAACACCTTGTTTTGCAAGATCATTCAATGCAAGAGAAACTTGGTTGTCCATTTGTGTAATAACGGTTTGAATTTCTTCTCTGCGTCGAACAGAAGCCGCGTCAGTATTCAATACTAATGTAAGAGCTTCGCGTGTTAGCTGTTCAATCTCTGACGACAATACGCCGACTTGCTCTGCAGCTAGTGTATTGAGCTCTGTCAGTTGTGGACTGAGTACTTGAGATATTTCGTCGGTATCGCGAGACTGTCCATACACTAATGTTTCGGTATTTATGTACTCTTCAATATTTGGACGATTTGTTGCCCAAATAAAGTCAAGATTAACATTATCGCCAGAGGATGGTCCCCCGGTAATGGTTGCATACAGTGCTTCATCCATTGCTTCTGATTGAGAAGGCAAGTATCCCAATTCTAGAATATTCTGTTGTGGCAAATATGCTCGAGCACCAGAAGAAAGACTATCTAATAATACATTAATTTGCGACTCTAGCCCGCTTGCTAACGTCTCTTCTTGCGTATTTATCATGTAATACCCAAGAGGTAAGGACACTAGTAAAATAATCATTAAGACTAACGACGCAGTAAATCCAATCAGCTTGTAACGTAAACTGATACCTTTTTGCTTAAGCTTTGCACCTTGCTCTTTTTTCTCAGAAGGCATACGATCTCCTGTTAATAATGCTTGAATTTCGTACCGCACTTGCACTGCATCTTTTGCGGCAGATGTAATACCACGTATTGAAACAACAGTTCCGATAAGGGTAAAAAATGTAAATATAATAACGAGTATATCGCTAATTTCAATTGTAAAGAGATTTGAATCATCTATAGCACGTATATTTGTTATATACGGTGTTGAATAATCACCAAATTTTACTGTTCCATATTCGCTTACACTTAGCACTGGACGCGTCATATATAAACCGCGATCAGTATGGAGTAAACCTATACGATATGTCCCTTCGGCTACTTCGGAAAGTGTAATATTAGAAATAATGGTATCAGAAATAATCGAAAAATCATCATCGTCAAGGGTAAGGATTCTATCATAGGGCTCCTCTCCATCCCTATCGAGGTAGACTGCTGAAATATATCCATTAGCTAAGTAACCTCTCCCAACAAGATTTAAATCAATAATTCCTGCATCATCTGTTTGTGAGTTTACTGCATTTACAATGGTGTAAGGAATATACTTATTAAAATAGAGAATCATTGTTGTAAAGTCGCCAATGTTTCCTACTTCGTCGATAGCCGCTACACTAAATGCATACATACCATTGTCAATATTGGTAAAGCTCGCCTGAGTTTGGGTAGTTAGTAAACGTGCAGGAGGACGTTCTATTGCATCCTGATATTCGCTTGGTACAGTCGTTCTTCCACTTCCTGTAAAGCGTGTAAATGTTTCTGTAGGGGATACATAATCTACATACTGAAGAGTATATGTATACCCCCCAATTACATCGTTATCTCTAGTATTCTTATCCCAATTAATAGTGAATGAGTTTGAATCAACAAATCCATTATTATCTACTAAAGGAGCAGTAATTCGTGGCTTTAATGGTGGGGTTGTATCTAAATAGTATGTTTGCTCAGCAAAATCAGACCAGTTTCCTGCATAGTCTGTTACTGCAACCTTCATGTACCAAACTCCATCTCTATTTGCGGTAAGCTCTACAGTTGGGTTTGTGGTAAGAGCCATAAGCATCTGTGGCGGATTTATGTATTTATTCTGAGACCACGAATACGAATAACCGGCAATTCCTGAGGAGTCCTCTGGAAATTGTACTCGGTACTCTACTCTTTGTGCTGTAGAACGACGTCCTTCAGCATAGGAAAGTGGAACAATACTTGGATTTTGAATTGATCGGTCAGGGGTAAGCAGGGTAATTGATGCACTACCATTTCTTTGGTTTTGTTGCCACACAATTTCAAAATTACCGTTTAATAACAAGGGAACAGCAAAAAGAGCGTCAAAGCTACTAGAAGATATGCGTGTTTCTTCCCATAAAAAACTCATTTTTTGCGCTAAATATACTGTTTCTACACCACGCCGTTCATCAAACCAAAGCACCGAAAGAAAGCCTTCGTACTCAAAAATTTCTGGCTGTTTACAGTTTTGTGCATCTGCAGGCGAAACTTGTACAGGCTGCTCTGCAAAAATCCCATCTTCGGTAAGCGGAGCATAGAATATTTGAGCATCGGTTGAGGCAAGTGTTGAGCGCTCCCATACAACGTGTGTTACACCGTCTATAACAGTAGCCTTTGCACGCTGATTATTAAAAGAGGTAAACGGATCAATGGTACTTGTAGTAAAGTCTGTCATAAGGCGCGGTTCAGTCCACGAAGAGCCACCATTTGTAGTTATGGATGAGTATAATTGATACGAAGTTTGGAAGTTACTTACATATGCCGTTTGAAAAATAACCATATCGCCTGTTGGAGTATTTACAATTGTAGGAACAAAAGAGCGACCTACCGCATTAGCTGGCGCAAATACATCGAAGTCCGACCACTCTACCCCATCTTTAGAGGTTGCACTTATTAAAGAAAAATCTTCGCCTGTTTCATCGGCCTCAGTAGCAAGGATAGTAAAAGAACCATCAGAAAGAGAGAAAACACGAGCACCAATCATGGGGTACTCAATACTTGTAATATTATCTTGCGTAAAGGAACCGCTTATATCATCCAGAGTATAAATAGAAAGTGCAGAAACACTCGACAGAGCAGTTACTACAACAGTATTTTCCTTATTTACTGCAACAGAAATTATATTTGGAATCTCACCTGAATATGTAAACGGGCCGGCAAAATTAGTATGATCTTTCCACCCACCTCCAGAAAAAATACGAGCAGAGAGCATAATAGTATTATTGTTGGTATTTACATCTTGCCAAACTACAACTGACGTATCTGCTTGGTGTGCCGAAGATGGAAAGCGTGAATCTGCAGAACTAATTACAATAGGTTCTTCCCAGTAAAAAACTGCACCAAAAACCAATAATGCAGAAATAAGAAAGAGACATCCAATTATGCTATATTTAAATGTGCTACTATCAAATTTTGAGCATGCTTTTTTAGATACTTGTATTATTCTCTTTTTTATTGTATTACAAGTCATTTTATATCCCCTGCCCTGTTAACGCACGTATACGCTGTTGTAAATCTAATACTTTTGGTGAACGTGTATTGTTTGGAATCTGCATTAATTGAGCTACCAAAGCAGCGGCATTAATTATATTATTACGTTGCAATTCTTGTATTGCTTGCTGATACATATTCTCTGAACTGGCATCCAAAACAGCAACGGCTTGCCCACCTACTCTACTTTGTAATTGGTCTTTTAAGAAAGCGGCTTCATCATTATCTGGTACTAAGTTAAGAGCTTCATCCAATTGTGCAATCGCAGAAAGTAACTCAACTTCAACTGTTGAGTTTTGTGCATCTCTGGCTTGAGCAATAAGAGAATTAGAGCGAGCAATATCGCGAGGATCTGGAGGTGGTAATCTAAATCCTAAGAAAATTTCTACCTCTACTATTGCGTTTTGAATACCAGGATAGTTTGGCCGCAAATTTGCTAGGTCCAATAAATCAGCATATGCTGTTTGTTGAGTTTCTGGATTTTGATACGTATTAAGGGCCTGTTCAAACCGTCTTTCAAAAACATTTTCAAAGTTATTAGGATCTATTAGTTGATCTATTTTTAAAGCAAGTAGCCCCGCTTCTTGGTTTATTGGGTATACAATTTGCACTTCTTTAATTTTTTGTCTTGCATCATCGAGCACTAATAAGGCTTCTGATGTACTTTCATTTTCCATTAACTCTAGTCCTTGATCATACAATTGGTTTGCAACACTTAAGAGTTGACTCATTTCTGGATACAATGGAGCAGTTGGGGCTAAAACACGCCCAGATTTGCTGGCAATAGCAGTACCGGTTAATGTTAACCACTGAGAAACCTCGGGGTTTGGATCAATATTTGTAACAGCCCATCGTGTTCGCGCTTGGTTTAATAGACGGTTTGCATTTTCAAAGTTACCAATGTAATACTCATCTTTTGCTTGTGTCAAAAGTGTTCTAACTTGTGCAATAACTAACTCGTTTTCGCTTCGATTTATTTCTTCTCCAAGAGAGGCTAAACGTTCATCTGCAGAAACGCGCAAATCGTCTGATTCCTGAAACGAAAGAGAATCGTTAAAACGTTGGCGTGCAATATCTAAGTTCTCGCGTGCGGTATCAAAATCTGAGCGATTAAGTGCATTAATACTTTGATTATAACGCAGTTCTGCCTCTTGTAAAGCGCTATTTGCTTGTAACGACTGAGCATTTGCACTTGCAAGTAAATTCTGGGCATTTACACGCAGGGTTTGTAAATCAGTTACTGTTTGTGTAATACTTCCCATCTGCTCAGAAATACGGGAAGTAATATCTGCTTCTTGCGATTGAGTAATGGCGATAGTTTCATATATGCTTTGGATAGTATCTTCATCTCGTTGCGAATCATTTATAAGTGCATTCATTGCTTGAGAAACTTCTGCAGGATAGCGACTGATTGAACCATCCTCACGAGAAACTCCTGCAAATAATTGTTCAGCTTCTAAATACTCAGTATTGTATTGTGCAAAAATATCTTGTGAACCTTGTCGAATATATGAAGCAAGAGAGAATCGTACTTGAGCTTGAGAATCTAATGCGCTTCTGTTAACTAAGTTAGTCATTTCAGAAATCCCTGAATATTGAATCGAGAAATCTGGGGCAGATGTAGTTTGTTCTATATTTCGATATGCTAAATATGCTGTATTGAGATCCCCCGTATTTTGTGCTGCCTCTTCGGCAAAGTTTTCAAAATCCAGTCCTGACTGAATAAAAAAGGTAATTGCTTCTCTATTATCTGCCTGAATATCTTCTATAGCCTCTCTACCTGCATTATAGGCAGTAACCGCATCGCGTAAGTCTACATAGGCTATGTTTGTATCCAACTCATTTTGTACAATTTGTTCAAAGTCTTGAATAAGATTCATTCCTTCAACGTATTCTGTATATCGTCCTACTTCTAACACATTTGGTTCTGTTTGTAATAGTGTGTATAAGGCATTTACTTCTGTTCCTAACTGGGCAAAGTTTGAAGCTTGTGCCATGTTTTGCTCAATTTCGGCACGCACTATTTGTGGACTTGTTAACCCATCTGATGCAATTAACGCAAGGGCAGAATCCCAATTGCTATTTACTGTTTCATAACTAGCTTGCTTCATGGAGGAGACAAGGGTATCCCATTGCATATCCATTGTTCCAAGCATACCAGTACTTGGATCTGTTACCCGTCCATTAGTAAAGCGCGCAATAAAGGGCAAATACGATGCCTCAGTTAATTCAGGATTTGCTACTAAAAGCTCATCAAAAGAAGCTTGAAAAACCCATCCAGCATTTGCAATACTATTGCGCAAAAATGCAAAATCTTGCATAACATCCGTAACTTGCAGTAAAGCATTCTGCGCGCCCGCAAAATTATTTGACTCAACTGCAGTATTGTATGCATTTACAGCATTAATTAATGCAGATTGAACCAGTTCGTACTGCGGCATAGTACTAACAATAACTGCTAATTGTTCATCTACTGCAGCAAAAAACTCATCCGAATACTCTTCATCATAAAAATCATCTCTGTACAAAGAAAAACCAGAATAATATACATCTATCGAATCGGTATATTTTTGCTCACTGGCAAGAGCCACACCTTCTTGCAAAATTTGCTCAAACATTGCCCGATAAAAGGTAAATTGAGCAGCAATCTTTGTTTGTTCAATAAAATTCCGTGCAGCGGTACTAGGGTTCGCTTCCATAGATTCTATTTGAGAAATCATACTGAGTTTTTTTTCATCATTAGTTGGTTCATCAACAAGTGTAGTTAATAAATCATTTGCAAGATTATTATAGTTATTACGGTTTTCTATTATCCTTCTAATTCTTCGTTGTGCGCGGTCAAAGTCCTCAGGATTATCGCGAATATATTCCTCAAGTAAAGAAAGAGCGGTATCATAATCGGTTTCGTCAATTAATGCATCAATCTCTTCAAATTTAGCCTCATGTTGGCCCGAAGCCCATAAAAATGAGAAAAATGAGAAAAATATAGCTATTAATGCAATTTTTTTTAGTTTAATAAAAAATACCTCTTATCAATTTTCGGTAAATTACCGTAGATATATAGAGAAAAAAAACATTTTTTATAGTATAATTGCAATATGCGGAAAGTTAAATACATATTTTATATTTTTTTAACATTATTAGTATCCTCACCAACCTCATCTCAAGTATTTGACGGTGCACAGTCCGCATTTGGAGATATATTTTTTGATCTTGTAGATCCAAACGAAGGTCTTACCTCTTTCCGCTCTTTGTACATTCCCTCAGGAGGAAGAGCAGAATCTATGGGCTCTGCATTTACTGCACTTGCAAATGATATTAGCTTTTTTGATTATAATGCAGCAGCAAGTTCAACACTTAAAGAAACAGAACTAGCTGTATTTCATAATGCTTGGATTGCAGATTCAGCTGTAGAAACATTGTCATTTACTCAGAGGCATAATAATTTGGGGTATGGAGCTTCTCTAAAAGCTTTTTATGTTCCCTTTACAGAGTATAACATATTAGGCTCTCGCGTATCAAATGGGTATTACAGTGAAACAATGTTAACCCTCAATGTTGCCTATAATTTTTTGGCAGGTTATGATTTTAAGGGCTTAGCTGTAGGATTAAACTTTAAGGGTGGCTACCGTAGTGTACCTGATTATGCAGACGATAATACAAACACTGTTATTGAAGGCTCAGGTTTAGCACAAAGTTCAATTGCTGGTATGGTAGATTTAGGCATACAAATGCGTTTTGATTTTAATAAACACTTTGTATCTAGAGAACCAAATGTGTATGTAGGACTCGCAATGAATAACATTGGGCTTGCAGTAACTGGATTTGGTAAAGAAATACAACCGGATGCCCCACTGCCTACTCGTCTAGCTCTCGGAGTTGCCTATCGTCCCTTTTTACCAGTTGTACTATCACTCGAATTTCAACAACCTATAAACTTACAAAGCATCTCTGACTCAGAACAATGGTCTGTAGGAGCTGGAACACATGTAACAATTACTGAATTTTTTGCAACTTCTGCAGGATTTTTATTACGTGGTGCAAATCCTCGTTTTAGTCTTGGCGCCGAATTCTTGGTAAACTTTTTTGCAGTAAATATAAACTATACACTAGACTTAACAACCTCCATAAACCCTGTAAACCGATTTAGTCTTGGAGCAAAATTTAGCTTAGGAGACCGAGGGCGAAAAGCAAAGCAAGATATTGTAGACGGGTTTTATCAGCAAGGACTTCAGTTTTATGCAGCTGGAGACTTAGAGTCCGCAATTGTTTTATGGGAAAAAGCACTTGAATTAGATCCATCATTTGACCCAGTAAAAAAAGCCTTAGCAGTTGCTCTCGAGACACAAATGTTACAAGACCGCATTCTTGATATTCAGCTACTCGATTAAGTTATATAATCAAAAGCAAACCTACTACTATTATATTCTTAGCATAAGTAATTTTTAAATATATATTTATACTTATTTTTCTTTTTCCGATAATAAAATATGACTTTGAATAAATTTTTCTATTTTTTTCTCTTTAGCCTCATTTGGTTCAATACTGAATTATTTGCACAACTTGCTCCACAAAGCGAAGCAATAACATACACAGGTTCTGGTTCGTACTGGATGATTGAAAGAACAGATTTGCGCCGTTACGATAATGGGCAATATACTGGTTTAACACAACGCCAGGTTCGATCTTTTATTCACCCTGTTTCTGCACCTGCGCGCCACCGACTTGGCGGTAAAACAGAGCTCATACTTGCTGCGCAAAACAATAGTGGATCATGGTATGAAGGTAGTTTTTTTGTAGAAGAAAAAACACTTTCTAATTCTCAACAAACAGCTCGAGGCCTAGATGAATCAATTCCGTCTGAGTTTTTTATATCTGATAGTGGCATACTTACAATGATTGTAGATAATGGATTCCCTACTTTTAGAAGTTTTCCCGCATACCCAAGAGAAGCAATCTACCCTGGATCAAGTTGGACTGCAGAAGCTGTACGTTCTGTTGACCCACTCAACAAAGGAGTATTTACAAAAATTCCAATGCTTGTACAATACACCTTTATACGCGAAGAGATTTTTCAGGGAGAAGAAGTTCTGCGGATTCAAGCAAAATGGGCAACTCGCTACGGTGGCATAAACATCGATTGGGATGGAGACGAGGAATTGAGAGAGGCAACAGGAAGTCATTCAGCACAAATTCTTGTTTTAAAAGACACCGGAACAGCAATCCTTATTCAAGATCTTGTGGATGAGACATTTAAGTACTCTAGTGGTAAAACAGTACAGTTTAAAGGGTCTATCAATCTATTTACCGAATTTCCTCCTTCAGTTAATACAGACGATATTATTACTAACTTTGGAGCATTCGCTACAATCGCTGACAACGCAACTGCCGATACCCATACCACCACAGACAGCTTGCTTGCAGACGGTAGCACTTCTAGCACCACAGATAGCTTGCTTGCAGACGGTAGCACTTCTAGCACCACAGATAGCTTGCTTGCAGACAGTAGCACCTCTAGCACCACAGACAGCTTACTTGCTAAAAACAGTACAGATAACACCAAAAAAGAACAAATACCCCCCACAAATAATATGCTCGTAGAAAAAACACCAGCTGGGATACGATTATCTGTGCGTAACATAGAATTCTTACCAGATAGTTCAGAATTTAAACAAAGTGAGTACGAAAGACTTGACAAAATCGCACAAACGCTTAAAACTGTACCTAATGCACAGTTCTTAATCGAAGGACATACTGCAGATACTGGAAATCCGCGAGGAGAAAAAGCAGTCTCGATTGCACGGGCAAAACGGACTGCAGAGGAATTAGCAAAACGCGGCATACCAAGCAATCGCTTTATTACAAACGGTTTTGGGGCAGAGCGTCCAATACAATCAAATGAAACACCACAGGGGATGGCAGCAAACAGGCGTGTTGAAATAACTATTCTTGAATGATAGGAGTGTAGTGTTTTGAAACTACCAAGTGTTATACAGTACCGAAGCATACCAATTTTTATATTAGTACTCCTAGTCTGTATATATTTAACGCTATTAGGATTGAACTCTACAAAACTAAATAACAACCTTAATATCTATACAGGCTATACAAAAAAAGTATCAAAGACAACAGATTTACCTTCGGTTATTTTTTTCCAAAGCCCCCAAGAAATACGCTTAGGCGATACACTTTGTATTCGTAGTTCGCATCAAGAACTGTATGTATACGTAGATAAACAACTAACATACACATATAGAAAAGATTTTAGCGATTTGTGGGGAAAAAGCGGCATTAGTATGTGGCATTTTATTCCTTTAGAAGCTAGTATCCAGTCACAGGCTATAGAAATAAGAGCTTACACTCCATATAGAGCCCTTTTAGATTATCAAAACTTTATTGCAGTTGGAAACTACATTTCCATAATAGAATACATTGCTAATAGAAGTATTCCATCAATTCTCATAGGTGCAATTACACTTATTATTGCATTATCTTTATTTATATACCCAATTGCACATAGTTCTATCGAGCGTTTGCAATTATTCTCTTTTTCAATGTTTCTTGTTTGTACTGGAATTTGGGTATTAGGGGAATCGCAAAGTTTAACATTACAACTCTTTCCAAAGCATATAGACCGATTTATTTACTATATCACTTTTTATTTAATTCCAATGTTTTTCTATTTTTCGATAAGTTTCTATTTTAAGGGAAAAGAAAGGCGCATTATACAATGTTTTGCATATATTGAACTACTCATAACCATAATTGCCATAGTAGCACAACTCTTTCGCATATATGACTTACTGGAAAGTATTAATATAATGCTTGTAAACGTCGTAATAGGACTTTTATATATTTTTTACATAAGAATGTATGCTCTAATTCGATATCGAGAAAGAAAAAATATTGAACATCTTTTCTTCTTTCTCATAATGTTGATCTTTGTTTTTTTTGAAATTAAAAGTTTTATTAACGGGCAATTCGAAAGCATTTCACGCGATATACAACGAATATTAGTAATTTTTGCTTTTTTTGTTTGTATTCATTTTATAAAAAGCATCGATAGAAAAACACAAAAGTTAAAGCAAACCCGTGCAAAACTCGCATTAAGTAAAATGAATATCATTGCACTTAAAATGAGACCTCACCTAGTTCATAATACATTGCTGTCAATTCAAGAACTATGCTATTCAGCTCCGCTTGAAGCGGTAGAAGCAATAGGAATGTTTTCTAATTACTTACGAAGCAGTTTTGATAATCCAGTAAATAAAAACCTCATTCCATTTGAGCAAGAGTTACAATATATTCGAGAGTATATTAATATCCAAAAAATTTGTTACCGAGATGAAATTATCTACACTGAAAAAATTGATATAGTAGATTTTATGATTCCTCCACTCACCATACAACCTCTAATTGAAAATGCAATTCGTCATGGGATTAGAAAAAGAAAAGGAGAAGGAGAAGTTGTACTGCGGGTAGAACAAATTCATGATATAATTCATATAGAAATTACAGATAATGGACTCGGCTTTGATGTAAACCGTATAAAACTACTTTCACTTAAGACATCAACAGGAAACATTGCATATCGTTTAAAAAAAATAGTACACGCAAAAATTCGTATTACAAGTACTATTGAATATGGAACCAGAATATACATAAAAATACCTACTGCCACAAGAGGAGAACATGAAACGAGTAGTAATTGTTGATGACATGCAAAGTGCTCGAAATGTTTTAGTATACTTACTAAAACAATACGCACAACTCCAAGTAATAGGAACTTTTTCAAATGGTGAAGATTTCTTAGCATATATGGAAACTACTGATATTGACTTAGTTTTTCTTGATATCGAAATGCCCGGACTAGATGGATTAACCATCTCTAAAATAATTTCGCAAAGAAAAAATCCTCCTCTTTTTGCTTTTGCAACGGCATACTCACAGTATTCCTTAGAAGCATGGGGAACAAATGCAATTGGGTACATAACAAAGCCATATAACAAAGAAGATTTGCATAAAATTATTAATAAATTTTTAGAAATCTCACCAGAAGATACTAAAAATATTCGTATTGAGTGTTTCCCAAATTTTAATATATATATTAATAACGAGCCTCTTACATTCAAAAGTAAAAAATCAAAAGAAATACTTGCTTATTTAGTTTATAATCACGGCGGTTGGGTAGAAATAAATGAAATGTGTACTGAATTATTAGAAGACTTAGAAAATAAAAAAGCTCAAGATAGTCTACGATCTCATATGTCAAGACTTTCAAGAACGCTCGACTCGTACGGTATTGCAGAAATAATGGAAAAAAAATATGGAAAATGTCGTATATGCCGCGATATGCTTACCTGTGATTACTATGACTATTTAGATGGAAATAGAAACCTTTTTACAGGAGAATTTTTAAAATCTTATTCTTGGGCAGAGTTAACGAAAGAAAACATGCAATTAAATTTGTAAAATTAAGTAAATAGGAATAAATAATAAGAAAAAGTATAAAAAATTGTTTCGGTTTAAATGCTAGCATGAAAGTGAATAATAATTAATTGGAGGCTTGCATGTCAAAATTTGCTTTAGAAACAGAAAGCGTATTTATCGTATTACTTGTTCTCATTATTTTTCTCCCTCTACTTACAATATTTACACAAGCAGAAACAGTAATAAAAATTGGATACTCGGAAAGCTATACGAGCACTGATCAAGAGCTAGCTAATAGAGGTGGAGTAGAAGATAAAAGTAGAAAATTTAATTCGCCAGAAAATGTACACCTTGCAAGCATTGCAGGGAACACTCCTTTTGCAACACAAAAAAACAATCTAATTTTCAACACATACTGGCATAATACACTTATAGTTATAGTCTTTTCTACACTTAGTATTTTTGGATTTTTTTATTATCGACAGAAAAAAAAACAAGAGCACGATCAGCTAGCATACAACACCGATTCCTTAACTGGAGTAATGAGCTTTCCCTACTTTAGAAAAAAGGCTGAAGAAGTAATACAAACAGATACAGAATATAAGTACGAAATTATATCTGTCGATATAGATTTATTTAAAACAATAAATTCATACTTTGGAATGGAGGTAGGCACAAAAGTAATAA
>CAYJNB010000030.1:0-14220 GCA_964371205.1 uncultured Treponemataceae bacterium | reverse complement strand
CAGCTGTTCTTTCCGTAAAGGTTCCAAACCCTCAATTTGAAGGACAAACAAAAACAAAATTAGGAAATAGCGAAGTTAAGGGAATAGTAGATTCTTTTGTAACGGAACAACTTACTCTTTTCTTTGAACAAAATCCAAAAGTAATAGAACATATTCTCGAAAAAAGTGTTTTAGCCGCAAAGGCACGTATTGCTGCTCGTAATGCACGGGATGCAGCACGTCGTAAAAATGCACTGGATAGCGCAGGGCTTCCTGGAAAATTAGCAGACTGTTCCGAAAAAGATCCTTCTAAATGCGAAGTATACATAGTCGAAGGTGACTCTGCGGGAGGTTCTGCAAAAGGTGGAAGGGACAGAGCTTTTCAAGCAATTTTACCTCTTTGGGGAAAAATGCTTAATGTTGAAAAAACACGTCTTGATAAGGTAATAACAAACGAAAAATTAACACCTATTATTGCAACTCTAGGGGCTGGAATTGGGGACACATTCGATACAGAAAAATTACGCTATCATAAGGTTATAATTATGGCCGATGCCGACGTTGATGGCTCCCACATTAGAACCCTCCTTTTAACATTCTTTTATCGTTATATGACTCCAATGGTTGAGCAAGGATATATTTATCTTGCAATGCCACCCTTATATAAAATTTCTTGGGATAAAAAAGAAGAGTATGTATATAATGATACAGAAAGGGATAATTTATTAAAAGAAATAGGTAGAGATCCCGATAAGGTAAAGATACAGCGTTATAAAGGGTTGGGCGAAATGCAGCCAGATCAGCTTTGGGAAACTACAATGGACCCCGCACGCCGTAAAATGATGAGAGTACACTTAGATGATGCAATTGAAGCCGACAGAACTTTTACTACTTTAATGGGTGAACATGTTGAGCCTAGAAGAAAATTTATTGAGGAAAATGCAGTATATGCAAATTTAGATGTCTAAATAAAGAAAGTGAGGTGAATTATGAAAAATGTAATAATTCCAAAAATTTCGCTGGCAATATTGGCAAGGAATTTCTTGATATTCTTATCTCCATGTTTGGGATTTTTTGTACAAGTTTTTCTAACAAAAAGCTTAACACCAGAAGAACTTTCTATATTTACCTCGTCTCCTATATTTGCTGCATATATTGTTTTAACATTTATTTCTTCTCCTCTTCTCTTTTTTATATTTACTAAAAAAATATATGCTTACGATGGAACAATAGAAACAGAAAGCGTAGCAAATAAAGCTGTTGTTTTATTTCCAAAGCTCTCAATTTATATTCCTTGTGCTTTAAATTTCTTTTTACCAGTCTTAATTTTTTCGGGTAAAGGTGTCGATACCAACATAATAATTGCTGCAACTATGCAAATTTTTGGATCTGTTGGAATTTTGAGTCTTTTAACTTATATTGTCTTTCTTCAGTCGTTTGAAGAGCACATGATAAAGCTTCCACTGCATAAAAAATATACGTCTATGTCGCTTGTTCTTCGTTCGGTTCTTGTTTCGTTTTTTAGTGTTTCTGGTGTTTTTTGCTTAACAATAGCACCTCTCATTGCAGAGCATGAGTACAATTTATTAACAGTTATCTTTATGAGTTTTGTTGCAATGATGTGTTCCATAACCTCTGTATTTTTGCAAATGAAGGGAACAACAAAACGTTTACGGTATATTCAGACAATGACAAATTTTGCTGCTAAGGGTGACTATTCTCAAGGGCATGTACCGGTAGTAAGCCGTGACGAATTTGGGCTTGTATCTAGAGATATGAATAGCTTTTTAACAAACACACGTTCTTTAGTTACGGATTTAAAAGAAAGTATCGAAATGTCAAATGTATCTGCAAATAGTTTGACAAAAAGTATTTTAGAGGCAGAAGAGCGCATTAAACAAGTTCTTTCTCATATTTCAGAAGTTAAAAATGAAATGATAAATCAGTCTGCTGGTGTAGAACAAACACAGGCAACAGTTGCCCAAATTTCTGATAATATCAATGCATTAGATAAACACATTGACTCACAGGCTTCGAGTGTAATGCACGCATCTGCAGCTATTGAACAAATGATTGCAAATATTCAGTCTGTAACACGAATATTAGAAAAAAATAATCAATTAGTATCCATGCTCGACGAGGCAGCTTTACGTGGACAAAAAACAGTAGAGAATGCTGTGTTATCTTCTAAAGAAATATATTCTGAATCAGAAGGTCTGTTAGAAGCTAGCGAAATTATAAAACATATTGCAGATCAAACAAACTTACTTGCGATGAATGCTGCTATAGAAGCGGCACATGCAGGAGAAGCTGGAAAGGGTTTTGCTGTAGTAGCCGACGAAATCCGCAAGTTAGCTGAGGATGCAGGAGTACAAAGTCTTAGTATTACTAATCGTCTAAAAAATCTTGGCGGTGCAATAACTGGCATATTAGATAATACACAAGATGTGGAAAAAACATTTGATTCTATCTTTGAAGTAGCTCAATCAATTAAAACGCAAGAAGAAATGGTCATGAGTGCAATGCAAGAGCAAAATGCTGGTAATGACCAAGTGCTTGAAGCTATGAATACAATTAAAAGCATTACAACTTCTGTACAAGATGGATCAGGTCAAATGTTAGAAGGAAGCAAAGAAGTTGCAATAGAAATGCAAAAACTTTCTTCGGTTACCACTTCTATTAACAGTATTATGAATGAAATGGATAATAATGCATCTTCTTTAACGGAATCTCTTACCTCAGTAAATGAGTCGACAGAAATGAATGCAAGTATTATAAATGACTTGAACGAAAAAATAAGTATATTCACTGTATAGCTAGGATTTTTTTGCAGACATAGAGAATTTACAGCCGCAGTATTTTTGTCTATAAAGGTTGTATTCACTAGAAATTTCTAGAGAGCGCTTGTAACCATTTTGTTTTTTAAAATCGGCAAATAAAAATAAGGGTTTTTCAAAAAAAGGATTTTCCTGTAAATTCTCTGCTATTTCTTTACCTAATTCGTTTATGCGTTGTGAGTCTTTGTGGGGGCTTATGGATAAACTTGTTGTAAAATAGTGATATCCTCTTTCTTGCGCAAAGATGGCTGTCTTCTGTAAGCGCATTTTATAACAAACAGTACAGCGTCCTCCCCTTTCGGGTTCATCTTCCAATCCGGTGACAGACTCTAAAAATATATCTGGTTCATAGGAAATTTCTTTTACATCGCGAGGCTTTATTTTAACAGAAATTTTTTCAATAAAAAGTAAAAGTTCATCTCTTCTTCTCTCGTACTCTGCTTGTGGGTAAATATTCGGGTTATAAAAAAGGATTGTAATATCAAAAATCTGGTGTAATCGTTCCAGAATGGCACTTGAGCAGGGAGCACAACAAGCATGCAGTAATAATGTTGGCTTTTTTTCTTTCTCAAGAAGGGATTGCTGTATTTGTTTTTCTGTATCTAAGAAAATTTCAAAATAAGATTTACTCATTATATTCCAAGTATATTAAAAAAAATAAAAGGCATCAATAAAAGAGTTGATTCAAAATGAAAAAATAAACTTTTTATTTTGATTGAAAAAAAAGCAAGAGAGTGATAAAGTAGAAAAAGATATATAAAGGAGTACAATTTGGAAAAACATTATAAATTCATAGCTTCAGATATAGATGGAACGTTGCTAAATTCTGCACGAGAAATAACAAGTAAAACGGTAGAAGCAATACATAGACTCGAAAAAGAGGGGTTACTTTTTGCAGCCTCTAGTGGGCGTCCCGTTGTAGGGTTAAAATGGCTTACAGACATTGTAACAAAAGATAGCCCCTTTATATCTTTTAATGGGTCTATTGTAAGCACGGCAAAGACGGGTAAAGTTATTTTAAAGCAAAGCGTGGGAGCAAAACATATTCAAGAAGTTTGCGAAATTGGAAAAAGTCTTGGAATAGAAACAGTTGTGTGGTCAGACTCAATAATGTATACAACTGGTAACTCAGATGCAGTAGCTATATATGAAGAAAGGGCGAAAGTTAAAGCTGTTGTTTTACCAAGCTTAAAAGAATTAGAAAATATTGAGATAGTTAAAGCTCTTTGGAGTACAACACCAGAAAAGGCTGCAAAATTGCAAGAAGAACTAAAGCCTCAGTTTAAAGACCGATTAAATGTACATACATCTTGGCCCGAATTCCTTGAGTTTGTAGATGCAAAAACATCTAAAGCTATTGCAATGGAAGCAATTGGAAAATATTATTCAATTTCTAGAGAAGACATGATAGCGATTGGGGATGGTTGGAACGATATAGATATGATTCGTTATGCTGGACTTGGAGTTGCAATGGGAAATGCCCCAGACGCTATAAAAAAAGAAGCTAATTACATTGCACCGACAAACGACGAAAATGGCGTAGCTCATGTAATCGATAAATTTATGTTAAATTAGTAATGGAGAAAATGAATGAAAAGAATTCTTAGTAACAGTGATCTTTTAAAATTAACACGGTGGAATACACCAACCGTTTATAATGGGTGGGAAGCTATAACTACATTAGATAGAGTAGGACCCTATTATAATACTGAAGAAGTAAAGGATTTTATGCCTCAAATGGGAGTAATGGTTGGTTATGCTACGACTGTAGTTGTAGAACCTTCTAACCCAATACATAAAGAAAACAAAAACGCTGGAGCAGACTATAGGTCTTATCTTGGTACAATTGATGGTCCAACTATTGCAGTTGTGCAAGATTTAGACAAACCAAAAACAATAGGCTCTTTTTGGGGAGAAGTAGGAGCAAATATTCACAAAGCTCTAGGATGCGTTGGTACAATAACTGATGGAGCTATACGAGACGTAGATGAAATGACAAATGCTGGGTTCCATGCAATTGCACGAAGACTTTGTGTCGGGCATGCACATGTTATACCAGTAAAGTGGAATTGCGAAGTTGAGGTTTTTGGAGTAAAAGTAAGACCTGGAGACTTAATCCATGCAGATAAACACGGTTTTCTTATTATACCTCCACAGGATCAAGAGCGTTTATTAGAAGCTCTGTTGTTCATGGATAACAACGAATGTGAAACAATCATTCCATCTACTTATAACACAGAATATGTATCTAAAGAAAAAATAGTAGAAAAAATAAATAAGGGAGCTGCTGAATTTGCAAAAAAAATGCAAGAAAAGTTTAGTGCAGAAGGAGAATGGTAGGCGACTTGCTACTTGCTTATTTTTAGTGTAAAATTATCTATTCTATGCAAGACTCAAGCAATCCGCTCATTGTACAGAGCGATAGAACTCTTTTACTCGATGTGCATAGTCCTCGAGCGGACGACTGCCGAAAAGCTCTTATTCCTTTTGCTGAATTGGAGCGTTCTCCTGAGCACTTACATACTTATAGAATAACACCCCTTTCATTATGGAATGCATCTAGTGCAGGGTTTTTACCAAAGGACGCAATAGATGTGTTAACTGATTTTTCTCGTTATGATATTCCACAATCTGTCTTGATGTGGCTAGAAGAAACTGCAGGTAAATTTGGACGTGTCCGTATGATTCCAACAGAAGAATCTGAGACTCTTATTCTAGAAACAGATAGCTCTTTAATTTATAAAGAAATTAATGCATATAAGGCGTTATCAAAATTCTTAATTCCTACATCTCCTGAAAAAAACCAGTTTGAATTACATATAACAAACAGAGGAACCATAAAGCAGCAATTGTTAACACTAGGTTTTCCTGTAAAAGACGAAGTACCTCTTAAAGATGGTGACCCTCTCGACATTTGCTTACGGCAAACATGTCTTACTGGAAAACCTCTAAATATTCGTGCTTACCAACAAAAATCTGCAGACTCTCTTCTGGGCGACGGAGGTGCTGGAACAGGTTTTGGAACTATAGTGCTTCCTTGTGGAGCAGGTAAAACGGTTGTTGGTTTATGTATTGCTGCGGCTTTAAAGACAAGCACTCTTGTAGTTACAACAAATATATCAGCGGTTCATCAATGGATGCATGAGATTTTAGACAAAACAGAAATTACAGAGGATCAAGTAGGAGAATATACTGGCGAAAGCAAAGAAATAAAGCCTATAACAGTAGCTACCTATCAAATAGTAACTAGAAGAAAACCTGGTACAGAAGACGAATATCCACATTTTAAATTGTTTAGAGAAAGAAACTGGGGTCTTATTATTTATGATGAAGTACATCTTATTCCCGCACCTGTTTTTAGAGTTACAGCAGAACTACAGGCAATTCGTCGTGTTGGCTTAACGGCAACACTTGTGCGAGAAGATGGCTGCGAAGGACATGTTTTTAGTTTAGTTGGCCCAAAACGCTATGATGTTCCATGGAAAGAATTAGAAGCTTCAGGCTGGATAGCTTCAGCTGAGTGTATCGAAATTCGGATTGATTTGTCGGAAAAAAAAGAAATAGAGTACGCTGTAGCACAGCTACGTCAAAAACATAGAATTGCAGCAGAAAATGAAGAAAAATATAAAGTTGTAGAACAACTTGTAGAACTATTTGCTGAGGATAAAATTTTAGTAATAGGGCAATATATTGAACAATTACAAGAAATAGCAAAAAAACTCAATGCCCCATTAATAACAGGGAAAACACCAAATGCAGAACGAGATAAGCTCTACGATAGTTTTAGGAGAGGAGAACTGCATGTTTTGGTAGTATCAAAAGTTGCAAATTTTGCTATTGATTTACCGGATGCTTCAATGGCAATTCAAATATCAGGAACGTTTGGAAGCCGTCAAGAAGAAGCTCAACGGCTTGGTAGAATTTTGCGCCCAAAAGAAGCAAAGTCACGCTTTTTTACACTAATAACTAGGGGAACTGTCGAAGAAGATTTTGGTTCAAATAGGCAGAAATTTTTAGCAGAACAAGGGTATGCATATAAAATGCTACGCTACGTGGGTGAAAAAGAATTAGCTGAGGAACTAACAGAATAAAATGCAAGAGAGAGCAAAAAAAATCCTGCAATGGCGAGAAAGCTTAAATAGATTACCAGATTCTCATTTTTTTGATTTAATGCGAATGTATGTAGGAGAGATAAAAACACCTTACAGTAAACAAAATCTTATTGAAAGATTAAGTACGTTTTTACGACAAGAAGAAGTAATAAATAAAAGTCTCTCGTTTCTAAACGAAGAAGAAGTACTCTTTTTAACAGCTATTGTTTATATTCCATTTGCAAGCATGAATAAAATAGTTGCATTTTTTGAACAAGATTTCTCTCAGCGAGAGGTTAGAGAAATTCTATATAACTTAGAAGAAAGATTGCTTGTTTTTAGGATACAAAACGAAGAAAGCCTTGTAGATTTATATCAACTAAATCCGCACTTAGAAAATGGATTAATGCAGGTATGCAATAAAGCGCTGCTGTTTGCTCCTTTTTCTGCAAAATTAGAGCAAAAATGCAAAAAAAATCATAACTTCTATTTAGATAACATACAAGTATTGCCTTTTAATGCCTCTTTTTTAGGTTCTTGGATTTCTTTTATTTCCTCCCAATCAGACATGGAAAAAGCTGATGGAGCATATAAAAAAAAGACAGAATTAGAGATTGAAGACATATTTATAACATTTAAAAATAAGAGCAAAGAATCTTTACAAATATTAACAACAGCTTTAAAAAACTTAGATGTTGTTAAAGAAGAAGCTGGGAGAATGTCTATAGACTATAGTCTTCTAGCTCAGTTTGCTGATTTAGAAGAAAAAGAGCAAATAGCATATTTTGTAGTTGCGGCAACAGGCTATTATGATATGGTCTCTCTACAAAATATTGCAAAGTTAGTTTTAGAAATCTATGTTTCTCTCCCTAAAAGTTGCAATGAGCAAGTGTTATATCGTAGTTCATTTTATATAAAAGAAAATAGTGGAAAAAGTCTAAAGAAAAGTCGAGTAGCAAGCTTAATTGAAAAACAAAGATCTCTTCTAACCGAAACAAAAGCAGCAAAAAAAGATTTTGATATTATTGATATACTAAAGAAGATGTATTTGTTTGGACTATTAGAGTCTAGGAATGGAGAGATTGTTTCCAAACTAATTGCTGATGAGCAAAAAGCTGGATCTGTTCGCTTAGATGCAGGATTTGGTGTAACTGTTATGCCTCCAATTTCTCTCAGACAACTACTTCCTTTAATTCAATTTCTAAAAATTAGTAAATATGATACTGTCTTACATTTTGAAATGACACGAAAAAGTTGCTTAAATGCCTTTTCTAGAGGATTATTACCTCAATCTATTGCAGAAACACTTAAAACTGTAACAGGGCTTTCTATATCACAAAGTGTAGAGTTTTCTTTAAATGACTGGTATGAATCTTTCTCCTCTGTAGGTGTTTTCAAAGGCTATGTAGTGCGCATAGCTCCAGAAAAACAGCGAATTCTAGAGGAAAGCGGCGTTTTTTCGAAGCATATTGTCGAAAAACTTGCAGAGGGTGTGTATGTTTTAGATTTTGAAGATGATGACCAAGTAGCAGAAATATTTATAAAAAGCGGACTTCCGTTCAATGGAATTAGACAAACAAATAAAAAGAAAAGAGAAATATCAAAAAAAATGCTTTCTATTCCAACTCAAAATATTGATCTTGGTTTTATTGAAAAAAAGAAGGAACATAATCTAGAAAATGTAAATCAAATACAAGATGTTCTTTTTGAGACTCTAAGAAAAATGCAGATATCTAAAGAGGAAAGAGAGGCTCTTAAGTCTCGAATTGATCGAAGAATAATTCTAGTGCCAGAACAGTTGGTAGCACAATCAGTACGTTTTGAAAAAACCGAAGCTGTTGGAATGGATTTTTTAGGAAAAATACAAGTTATAGAAGCAGCTATGATAACAGAATCTCTCTTAGAAATAACATATGAAATGATAGAAAAAGGAATAAAAAAAGAAGAAATAGTTACTGGTATACCGACTAATATTGAAAAACAAGAAGGTAATGCTAAGGTACACTTGGATAGAGAAGATACAGGGATTAAGGAAGTTTTTTCAGTAGGAAAAGCAACAAAAATAAGAAGGATTCGTGGTTCAATTTTTAAAAACAGGATTTGACAGTAATTGATATAGAAGGTAGTATACAAGAGATGAAAGTATTAAAAGGTTTATCGGTTTCTGCCGGAATTGGCAAAGGAAAGGCGCACGTTATTTGCCAAAAAGAACAAGAGCAAATACCTCACTACATTGTTTCTAAAGATCAAAAAGAAGCAGGTTGGAATCGCTTTAAAGAGGCAGCAAAAAAAACACGAGAATATTTAGAATCTTCACTTGATAAAACAAACGAAGAACAAACAGCTATTTTTGATACTTATATTATGATGCTTACAGACCCTCAGTTCTTAGCTGAATTAAAAGAGGCATATTTTACCCAAGATATAAATATTGAGGCCGTCTTACACGCTAAAACAAAGGAATACTCAGATCGTTTAAGAGCAGTAAATGATGCATATTTGAGTGAAAGAGCAGAAGATATAGACGATGTATTTGGAAAGGTAATGGATAATTTACTCGGTAGAAAAACCCTGCAGTTTTCCGAAATTCCTATGGGATCTGTTATTTCTGCTGTGTATCTTAATCCATCGGATGCATTATTGCTGTATAAAGTTCAACCAGCTGCACTTATTTTACAAGAAGGTGGAACAGGAAGCCACTTAGCAATTTTAGCAAGAAGTTACGAAATTCCAGCAATTTTTGCAGTGCAAGAGGGGATGGAAAGCATAAAAGATGGGGATTCTGTGATTGTTGATGCAGAAAGTGCCCATGTCTTTGTATTACCCGATGCAGCTACCGAAAAAGAATATGAAGAAAAAATAGAAGTTTATTCAAAGAAAAGGGAACAGTTAAAGACCTATCGTAGCAAAGAGGCCAAAACAAAAGATGGCGAATCTTTTACACTTTTAGCCAATATAGGAAGTAGCGAAGAGGTAGAAAATGCTTTAAAAGAAGGTGCTCAGGGAATCGGACTTTTTAGAACAGAATTTATGTTTATGGAGTGCGGAAGCTTTTTAGGAGAAGAAGAGCAATTTTTAGAATATAAACGTGTTTTAGTTGCAATGCAGGGAAAACCAGTTGTTATTCGTACCCTAGATTCTGGTGGAGATAAATTAGTTCCAACAGAAGGAGAGACAATTGATCATGGAAGTAACCCTCTTTTAGGTTGGAGAGCAATACGTTTTTGTCTTTCGAGACCTGATATTTTTAAGATTCAATTAAGAGCCTTGTTCAGAGCAAGTGTTTTTGGGAATTTACAAATAATGATTCCTTTAATAACCACTTATGATGAAGTAAAAGAAACGGAAAAAATAGTAGAAGAGGTAAAGGAAGAATTACGCTCAGAAAACATACCTTTTGATGATTCTGTCTTAGTAGGAATAATGATAGAGACAGCATCGGCGGTTGTTATGGCAGATCATCTTGCAAAAAAAGCTGGATTTTTCTCCTTAGGAACAAATGATCTTACCCAATACACATTAGCTGTAGATCGCGAAAAAGTCGAGGTTTCGCACATGTTTGATGAGTGTAACCCTGCTATATTGCGATTAATTCGGCATACAGTGCGAGAAGGTAAAAAAGCTGGCATTTCGGTTTCTGTGTGTGGGGAGTTTGCCTCAAAACCAGAAGGTGTTATTATTCTTGCAGGAATGGGAGTTCGCAATTTGAGCATGTCAGCATCCAGTTTGTGTAGTGTTAAAGAACTCCTTTCCACACTAACTTTGGAACAAATAGAAGAAATAGAAAAGAAGGTTTTTACCCTTTCTCCAGATGTCAAGGTAAAAGAGTTTATATTAAAAGAAATAGAGAGACAACAAAATGGCAGTTAATGAATTAGAAATAAGAGACGAAGATTCAGCAGTCGAAGAGAAACCTCGGTTTGATACAGAAAAAATATATTGGAACACACCAGAGGTAGTTATTGTAGGGAGACCAAATGTAGGAAAATCTACTTTGTTTAACCGACTTTTGCACAGAAGAAGGGCTATTACAGATCCAACTCCTGGTGTTACACGGGATCCAATTACAGAAGCAGGTTTTATTAATGGAATGCCTGTTCGGTTAACTGATACAGGTGGATTTAAACTCGAGAGAGAAATAGGAACAAGTGAGGCATTTTTAGATGAGCTTGTTGTGGAAAAAACAATAGAATCATTTAAGAAAGCTGACTTACTCTTGCTTTTATTAGAAGCAGGCTCTTTAACAGCAGAAGACGAGGAGCTTATAGAGCTGCTTCGACCGTACACAAAAAAACTTCTTGTGGCTGTTAATAAAACAGAAGGTGGGCGTCTCGAAGAAGAAGCGTACAATCTTTATGCATACGGTTTTTCTGACTTGCTCTTTATTAGTGCCGAACATGGAGACCATATTCCAGATTTATGTGAAACAATTGTATCAAGATTAGATTTTTCAAAAGTAGAAGAAGGTGAAGAAGAGCACTACATTAGAATTGCTATTGTTGGTAAACCAAATGTAGGAAAATCAACGCTCGCAAACCGATTAACACGTTCAAATGCATCAATCGTAAGTGAATTTGCAGGAACAACGAGAGATGTTGTAGAAGGTACTTTTGAATATCATGGCACTAAATTTAAGGTTCTCGATACTGCAGGTATAAGGCGAAAGGCCCGAGTTAACGAAAATGTTGAATATTATTCGGTTAACCGTGCTATAAAATCTCTTAATAAGTCTGATATAGTTTTTCATTTAATTGACGCACAAGAAGGTTTAACAGAACAGGATAAAAAGATTGTTATACATGCATATGAGCGTGGTAGAGGGGTTATTTTTGTTTTAAATAAGTGGGATACACAAGATCAAGACAGAAAAACACTCCGTCGTGCACAAGAGCAAATAAATATAATGTTTGGACAAATGGGTTTTGCTCCAATACTATCTCTTTCTGCACTTGAAGGAAAGGGAATCAAAGATTTACTTAATATGGCTGTTGAGATGTATGAGCAATTGACTAAAAAAATGGAAACAGGAGCACTAAATTTAGCAATAAAAGACTGGGTTGCCTCCTATCCTCCACCAGCAAGTCGTTCAGCAAACTTTAAAGTAAGATATGCAGTACAAAAAAGTGTAAATCCGGTAAAATTCTTAATATTTGTAACACGACCAGAAGTTGTTCAAGATACATATATAACCTTCTTAAAAAATAAAGTACGAAAAGATTTAGGTTACGATAAGATTCCTATCATTGTTGAATTGCAAGCTAGTCGAAAAAAATGGGATGAGCATACCTTAGGTAGGGGACGGTAAGTGGCATCGTACAGTATTGGAGAAGTTGAGCAAATAAGTGGTGTAAAAACACACGTATTGAGGTATTGGGAAGAAAATGTTCCTTTCCTCTCGCCGCAAAAAGATAGCGGAGGAAGAAGAACATATAGTGCTCGTGATGTACAATTTGTATTACGGTTAAAACATCTTGTGCAAGAAAGAAAGTTCACTCTTGAAGGTGCAGTTTCCCATTTAATTGAAGAAGCTTCTCTTCAAGGAACGAACGAAATCGCTCGTTCAATAAACCTTTTAAAAACAGATTTATTAGAGTTACATTCTCTAGTAAAAGAATTGTCTATTGAAAAAGAAGTAAAAAAAAGAGATGAAAACTAATATAAAAAAAGATTTTAAAAAGAAAAACTACGAAAAAAAGCAAGATATTGTTCCAGATTCATTATTTGGTAAAGTTCCCAGAGAAGCTGAAAAATTTTTAGAAAATATAAGAGACATAATTCAAAATGTGCGCCCTCTGAATATAAAGCAAAACAAGCAGTTATTAAAAGACATAAAAGAACTTTCTCATCAATTAACAGATGAGAGGATCAAGCGCAAAATAAGTTATATGAATATAGCCCCTCTTTTAACAGCTTATGCACATTACTTTTTGCCTTGGAATTTATATCGATTAACAAATGTTTTTTCTGCTTTCTCTAAAGAGGTTTTTACACACATAAACGATGAAAGTGTATTGCTCGATTTAGGGAGTGGACCTCTTACGGTACCTATTGCACTATGGTTAGCTCGTCCTGAATTGCGTTCGAAAAAACTAACATTCTACTGTGTAGATCTTTCTCAAAATGCACTTAGTCTTGGGGAAGAAATCTTTCTTTCAGCTGTAGCAGCTACAGCCACACCGACAGTTGCGCATGAACCTTGGAAAATTGTACGAGTTAGAGGTTCCTTTGGAGTAGAAATTCGGCAAAAAGCAGATTTTGTTTTTTGTGTAAATATGTGCAATGAGTTTTTCGCCCATTCAACCGACACTATCGATTTACAAGCACAAAAATTTGAGAGCTCTTTACAAGTATATGCTAAGGAAGATGCAAGATTTTTTGTTGCAGAGCCCGGAATTCCGCAAGCTTCACGATTTATTTCGCTTGTGAGAAACTTGTTTTTACAAAAGAAAATGACAATAGAGGCCCCTTGTCCGCACGAAGAAAAATGTCCAATGGATGGAAAGCGAGGTGGTAAGTGGTGCCATTTTGTTTTATCAACAGAAAATGCACCAAAAAAACTCCAAAAGCTCTCTGAATCAGCTGGCTTACAAAAAGATAGAGCTACAATTTCATTTGTTCTTGCAGCACAAGGTTCTCTAGATAAGGTTAAAAAAGAAAAAGATATTGTATTGAGAATCGCTTCAGATATTATAAAGTTACCTCAGGGGAGAGGTAGATATGCTTGCAGTAAGATAGGATTAGTACTAATTACGGGAAAAGTCTGGAATTTACATTCAGGAACAAAAATAAATACCCCTGACTCCTTCGATATTACAAACATTGTTGAAAAAGATAAGAAATCAGGGGCAACTATTATAAGATTATAATGCTTTTCCAAGTTCAATACATTTAGCTTCAGCGTCTGCATCAGGAGTTAGATTAGCGATAAGACCATCAGCAACGAGATTAGCACCGGCAGCTTTGCATTCATCTTGCCAAGTACGCATCCATTCTCCATCTCCCCAGTCGTAAGAGCCGAAAAGAGCTAGTTTTTTACCAGACAGAGATCCTTTAATGTCGTCAAACATTGGTTGGAATTCTCCTTCTTCTAATACTTCTGCACCCATAGATGGACAGCCGAGTGCTAAAGCATCGTACTCCCCTACTTTACTGCTAGAAAAATCTGAAGCAGTTATCATATCTACTTCATTTCCGTTTGCTTTAGCACCTTCTGTAATTTTTTGTGCCATAATTTCTGTGTTTCCAGTTCCACTCCAGAATACTACTGCAATTTTGCTCATAATACTTCCTTTTTCTTTTTATATTAAGCAACC
>CAYJNB010000029.1:0-14301 GCA_964371205.1 uncultured Treponemataceae bacterium | reverse complement strand
TTTTTCATTTCGAAAGCTCCTTTAAACATTATGTAGCTTATAAATAGATTATACCTATATAGCATAGTTTGTCAACGGTTTTTTAAAAAAAATCGTTAGTATACAGGTATTTCCTTACCCCCGATATAGAGGTTAATTTCCTTGACAACATTGAAATTTATTAAAATATTATTCTTAAAAATTTCAATTTCCTTTGGGGTAACCGCAGTTCCATCAGGATGCATAAGAGCTTCTTCTGATAAATCTATATACAGTTGCCCTTCCCTAACAAAACTGGATAAAACCCTAGTGCCTTCTTGGAAGAAGGGTTCTAAACGCGGAGTTGTCGGCTGGAGTACTAACTCGTCCAAAGTTTGACGAATATAGCCCTCTTGCGGACCCTTTGGCAAAAAGCGCTTTTCTGCAAACAATCTGTCTGAATCTAAGGATTCAAATACAAACAGACGGTATGTTAATGGTTGCATAAAATAAAAGACTACAGAAACCAAAAGTGTTACACAAAGCAATGCTAATGTAATATATCCGGTAAACGTACACTTTTCTTTAATTTTTTTTATAATATTGTATGCAAACTGTTTCATTGAGATACGGTAAACCCCTTGGATCTTTCGAATACGTCTATAAAAGACTGTAAACCATTATATATCCCAAGGCTTAGTTTATTCAAGTACCCAGAATCTGCTAGCAAGGCTGCTTCTTCTGCATTACTAATAAATCCCAGCTCAAGAAGTACACTTGGCATGTACACATTGCGTACAACAAACCATTCTTCTGCTTTAAGCCCTCTGTTTCTAGAAAGAGATCCAACTTGTGCTGCCATTCCATCTAGAATACTTTTTGCAATTAAGATACTCTCTGTTGTGTATTCCTCCTCCAGCATTGAATTTAATATCGGCATGAGGTCCTTATCTGTCTCAGAAAGGCTCTCTTCAGTTAAAACTGTACGCCGATGTTTTGGACTTAAATACCATACTTCAAATCCTGAAGCATCTTTACTAAATGCCGAATTAATGTGGATAGAAATGTATAGTATAGCCTCGTTTTCTTTTAGTTTTACCGTATTTGCGATATCTACGCGTTCATCTAATGTGAGAAAAATGTCTGTATCTCGTGTTAATAATATGTTTTTATCTGGATATCGAGTTACTAACTTAGAATACAAAGACTTTGAAACATCAAGAACAATGTCTTTTTCTTGCATGTTTATCTTCTTTCCATTTATTGTATGAGTAGCTATTGCACCTGGATCTTTTCCGCCATGTCCAGGATCTATAAGTATTGCCCCTATTCTAAAAAAGGTTTCTGGTTGTGCTGAGGAGAAGTATTCTTTTACACTGTTTGCAAATTCTTGAGTAACTGTTACGACACCATTTATATTTTGAGGAGCACCAAACGATACAAGTAAAACAGAATCTAAAATAGCAATATCACTACCAACTCTAAATTGCACTTGATGTCCATTTTTTAGTAAAATTCCCGTTTGAGAGAGACTATCCCATAATAAATCTGCTTCTAGATTACGGGCTACGTCTGTTATAGCCTGCTGTCCAAAAAGAGATGAGCAAAAAAGCAGTATGAGAATAGAAAAAATGTTCTTCATTATTTAATTATCGTCAGAGAAGGCGTTTTTCTACAGCGTAGAGAGCCCCTTGTACGCCTCCTCGTATAATAGCCATCCAAAATACACTTGCTCTTATAGAGCTGTTTTTAGGGATATGCCGTTCAATTTGATCAATCGATAACAGGAGTGATTTTCTATTCCAATCGGTCTGCAATTCATATTTACGTAAACATGCTGGAATTTGTTCGAACAAAGGTCTGGAAAAATCAATATTTTCTTGCAATGCATTTAAAACCTGCTTGTCTTGTTCAGAAATAATATAGGCACTTGGTGGAAATTCTGTATCTTGAGAAAGAAATTCCTCTGTTTGCGAATTTGGAACTTGTAAGTGTATTACAATATTTTGAAGTGCAGACTCTGCAGCTAACGCAGCATCTGCTCGAGTCGCAGCTTGAGAGATGATATTCCCACATTTTTCTACGTTATTTACAGGAAACTGAACGCAATCTCCAATTTGAGAACGTGTAAAAATATTTTTTACATTCAAAGTTGTTTGAGCCTTGTTCATTCCACTTACCTTTGAAACAACTCCAGGTATAGAAACATAAGCTCTTTCTGCGCTGGCATATGCTGGTTCTAATAAAAATAATGAGTCATTAATCTTCTTAGTAAGTACACTAGAACCATTGAAAGTAAAGGAAGCATCTTGTTGATGCTGTTCAACTGCATCAAATAATTCAGATTTTTCTCCTGCAGAAAGCAAAAGCGCTTCTTTTGTTAAATTTATTTGTGATGCATATGGAAATGTCCAACCAGACATATAACCACCCGAAAGACGTGCAGCTACTTCTCCTATCATAGGACCATTTGAGGTAAGCTTTATATCTCCTTTTGCAGCTCCATGTGTTAAACCTAAAGAAAAAACAGCATCTTGGAAAGCTTTTAGTAAGTCTACCTTTTTTTTATTTTCTAAATCTGTAGACATTGTGTGACCCATTTCTATAAAATACGGAGGATAGTATATATGACGGTCAGCAAAGCCGCATACTATTATTTTTCCGTTACAAACGAGTGCATCTACAGAAAATTCAGGTCCATCCATATACTGTTCTACAATTGCCCGACCTGTTTTAGAATAATAAATTGCCGTTTTTACTGCTTCTATTAGTTCATCAAAGGTGTTTGCCATTCTACAACCACGTGCTCCCATATTATCTACGGGTTTTATTACCAAAGGAAATTCTGTAAAAAAAGGTATATAAGTTGGGATGAATTGCTCCCCTTGTTCTTTAATTTTTTTACATTTTTCACTAGTAAACTCTACAGATTTTGGAGATAAGGCTCCTTTTTTTTCGAAACAGGAGCGCATTCTAACTTTATCAGTTGCATTGCATGCTGCATCGTAACTGTGACCGCACAAGCCTGTCTTTTCTGCTACATATGCAACAGAGGCACTAAAATCTGTACCTGCGGTAAAAACTGCATCCAAACCATGTTCTTTTTTAATTTTGAGAGCATATTCGGCTAGACCATCTATATCTTTTAAATCTATATGTCTAAATTCATCGGCTAAGTGTTTACAAACAGCTTCAGAGTTTCCATCAACAACACTTACATGCCAACCTAGTGATTTTGCACTTTCAATTGCAGGGCCTTGCATTAAGCCAGCACCGAGTATTAGAACGTGTTTTTTATACATTTATTTACTCCTTAAGTTTAGTAAGTACAGAAAACTACTTACTAATTTTTTTACAATACACTTCAAAGGTATCTCCAAGAAGAAAAGCAGTACCTATTTTTTTTAAAGCAAAATACAACATCCCTTCTTTATTTATATTTTTTAATAACGGTATTCTCTCAGGGTATACGCCAGTAGAAACAACTTTTGTTACGCAAAACCCATGTGGTTTAAGAATTTTTTCTACCTGTGATGGTTTCCAAATAGTAAAATGATCGCTAGGACTCTGTCTAAAAAAAGATTTTTTTGAAAATCGTGCAGAAATACCTGAGGCAGATGGTGTTGAAAAAGCAAAATAACCGCCTTTTTTTACGATAGAACTAATTGCACTTATAATATCAGCAAGAGAGTTAAAATGCTCTATTACAAACCACAAAGTAACCACATCGAACTGATTCACATTAAAACTTTTCTCTATATCAAAATAAGGGAATGCACCACAGACAGCATTTATCTGCAATGTTTTTGTTACATAATCGATTGCACTTTCGGAAATATCTGTTCCAAATGCAGTCCAGCCATTATCCATAACAGCAGATAGAAAAGGTCCATAGGCACAACCTATATCTAAAACAGTTCTTTTTTCCTTACCACTTTTTGAAATAAGCCTGTTTAAGGTTGCTACTCGCCTTTTTCCTTGATTTTTTATTGATTCAAAATCTTCTAAATAGGTTTTACCGTATTGGTTTTGATATTCTTCAAAAAAGTACGATTCAGAATAGTCTTTTTTTTCTGCGACAGAAAACGACAAATAGATAATACCACAATTCTGGCAGGTTCTATAGGTTGCTGTTTCTGTACGAAAGACAATCTTATCAGTAGTTTTTCTGTTTTCTAACCTTCCACAAATAGGACAATCAATTCTTGTAGATTGTTGTAAGTGTTGCATATAGTCTATAAAGCCTATTTTATCATTAAGACATTGTGAGAGTATGTATGAATTTGGATACAAAAACTCTGTGTTTTTTACTACATTTCGTATTGTTTTTGTATTAATCTTAGATGGTGGAAGAACGGTAAAACCTGCATATTTTGAAAGTCTTTTGTGTAACTTACTGGTTGCAACCAATAAAACTCCACACCCAGCCGCATAGGCTTCGAAGGCTGTTAGTCCATAATGTGTTACAACTAGATCATACTTGTAAAGTTCTTCTTTTAAATTACTAATTGGAGAAAGAGGGCTTACGCTTGTAACATGTACATTTAAGGTCGAAAAAGCTTGCTCGCAAATTTTTGTAAGTCCTGCAGGATCTTCTCCTCCTATAGTTATTAGAACTGTAGATATATTGTTACGAAGATCTTTTTGCTGAATATCTCGGCGATTTTTCGGTAAGTTTAGTAATGCTGGCAAGCGAATATTTGGTTCACGATTATATTCGCAACTAGGAATTATATCTAAAAGAAAATCGCACATGTTAGAATAAGGTGAGCCTTCGTCAAGTGCAACTAATGGAGCACATGCGCGAAGCTTTTCTGCAAACTGAGCAGACAAGAAAAACATGTCTGCTACTATGAGAGAATATTCGTTTGCAGCAGGTAAATCCCTTCGAATATTTTTTTGTGGTATTTCTGATACTAAGACACTTCTAGAGTCTTCAAAAAAAGAATCGGGTAGATATATATCTGCATTGCATTCAATTACTAACTGAATACAACGACGCAAATGCCCTGTTCCTCGTCCCTGCTGTACACAAGGAACGCAGAGAATAGGACGCTTTATTGTTTGACAAGAAAGAATTTCTGCAGCTGAAAATGCCTCGTCTATGTTTGTAATTCTATTTAAGTTTTTTTTACGCTCTAAATACATGTAGTTTGCGAGTTGTTTTGCATATTCATAATCTGCACTTGTATCAACAGTTGTACGAAACTCAGGAGCAAACCACTCATTTGGTGCCTTTTTAGTTACAATTTTGTACTCTTGTGGATACCGATATAAGGCAGGTCCTACATGTTCTCTATCGTAAGGATCATTTGTATTCTTTTCTGCTTGCAATAATTTACTAGCAGAAAAAATTTCTGCACCGCTTCCATGAGGTAATCCTAGCCAAGCAAAGTAATCGCAGTTTAAACTTATATACTCTTTCTCTAAACTCTGAATCGATTCGTAGAATAAAAATGGATTATCCCCAGTTATACGTATAATAGTATCCGCATTTGTTTTCTCAATAACCATGCAAAAACGTTTTAGAACATCATCTTTAGGACCAGAAAAACAATCAAATCCATATTCACTTGCAAAAGGAAGATATGTCTCATAAGACTCTTCGTCTGTTGCAAGTACATATTTATCCGCTTTAACCTTTCTTGCTACGTTGAGTACCCAACTTAAAAGGGGCTTACCCTGTAAGTCTAAAAGTGACTTTTGAGGTAACCGCTCAGAAGATAAGCGACTCTGCACCACGACTACTGTCATTTTTCTTCTGACTCCCACATTTCTACTAAATATTTTATATCGTGTTTAAATCTATATTGATTATTTTTTACCCAATTTTGAGCATCTTTAAAATATTTAAAGGACTTTATTAGTCCACTTGGAGAGCGACTAAGATATGACATACATTTTTTAAATGGAATGAGTGCATGGTCAAGCTCAAACTGAGGAGCAATATTTTTTAGAAAAAAACGCAAATACGAAAGATCTGGAGTTATATCTTCTTCTTGTACATCATCCTCGTATTGCAGCCTTAATAAGGAACTTATACGTGTACTCTCTCCCCATAGCCACGAGCGAACAAATAAATCGAGGTTCTGCCAGTATGAGTTCTCTATAGTATAATCAAACCCACCAAGGTGAATAAATTTTTCTCGATTATACAAACCAACATAATCAAATGAGTAAAGCGTTTTTGTTCCATCTCTAAAATGAGAGGATGGAAGAACTCTAAAGCTATTTTTCTCTGATACAGGCTTCATTTGAATTGGTAATGTTTGCAGTTTTGAATTGCAAAGAGTCGGAACAATACAAAATGAAGTATCTAGTAGGTTTTCGAGCATTTTGGGTGAAAATGCTGTTTGTGAGAGACTTATATCATTCCATAAAACAAGAATATATTCCGAAGGAGATTCTGCTACACCTATATTTATTAACTCTCCAATAGTTACTTTTTCTTGCGGAACAACAAATTTTATCGAAGGGTACATTGTAGCAAAATTTTCTATATCGTAACCACCAGAGGAAACTTCCATCGAAATAACCGACTCAAATCCAATTTTAGTTAAGGCATCAAACACATGACTTCTATAATGACTGGCGCCTCTATTTAAAAGAACAACAGATATAGGCCATTTTCTATCTAATCGAGCACGTTCTGTTCCACCAAGAACAGTTCTCTTTATTTGACGTTGATTAAAAGTTAAAGGTATAGTATTCATCACATTTTCCACAAAGTTCTGCATAATCTGCTTTTACATGAGAAGCGTATAACGATTCTCCTTTCGCCCAAATTTCTTCAAGTGAATCTTCAAACACATTGCCGTACGCATTTTCAAAAAAAGTACACTTACATTGAGGAACGGTTCCATCAAGTAAAATATGCATATCGCGGCGTATATGCCAACAAGGGTTTCGAATAATAGGACTTAAATCTGCAACCTTTTTATCCTCCAGAAGACCTGCAAAGGAATCATATTTTTGTATAAGAACTGTACCAAGAGAATCTTTCCAGTAGCGGTAAAATGTTTCTAACTGAGATTCATTTTCTATGGTGCGCGTAAATTGCGGATACACTGCTCCTGGAAATAAATCTCCAAGCAGTTTTACGGTCTCATTTGCCTTATCAAAACCGTCAAAGCCATGGATTCTTTGGTACAGCATAGAATCTGCTGCATCAATACAAATAACCCAATTTATAGCAGAATATTCCGTTTGTCTTTTGGGAGCAGTGGATACTAATTGTGCTATTGATTCTGCTAATTCAGAAGTAAGAGCAGCCCCATCAGTTTCAATCAACAGCGAAAAGCGTGGGTACGAAAGTGTTTTGTGTATAAACTCTACAAGTTGCGGGTGCAAAAGGCTATCACCCCATAGAGATAATGAAATAACCGCATCATCAGAAAAATCTGCAATATTTTCCAAAAGTTTTGTATAGCTTTCTACACTCATATTTTTTTGAGAGTCAGCTGTAGATACATTATAGTGTTTTTTATATTGGCTTGCATACGGACTATAAGCATAGTGCTCGTTGCAAGCATTGGTAATTTGTAATGAATAAAAAGATGGAAGAGTTCTATGCACTTGTGCTAAGGTTTGTGCTTTTTCACAAACCAACTCTGCAGTAACATTTTGAGAAAGAGATTCAAAAAGACGCTGACAGGAAAGAGCATTTCTTTTTGTATCGCAAGTAAAGCTAAGTCTCAATTGCCTTAGATCTACGGGTGATATAATTGTTTCTATCTCAAAAGCATTAATATCCGTTCTAAGCGAGGAAAAAAGAACATCTCTAGCAACAGGATCTTTTTTATCTTTTAACATCTCTGCTAACATAGTAAAGGTCGCAGGGTACATAATTTCTGGAGTAAGACCTGCTGGATAGCCATCCGCAAATGTATACTCTGCATTATATTTTGAATGAGTATTTAGAAGGTCTGAAGTAATTTGGCAATCATAAAAAGGGGAATCTGCAAAGGCAAAGACGACCCTCTCAAAACCTTGAGAGCGCTCAGATGCTACGTGCAAGAAAGTATCAATAGTCCAATCATCCTGTATCACAGATTCAGTTAAAACAAGTGATTTTTCTAGACTATTTTTTGAGATTTTTTTATTGTTACTTGTTGTAAAAACGTCTATTCTATCAACACTATCAATATGGTTTGCCCAATCTAATGATCGTTCAAAGGCAGAAAGAGAGTTAAAATACGGTTTAAAAGCGTATTCTGTTGCAGAGGCAGCATATAGTATTACCAATGTATTCATACTAAAGTATCGGAGTTTTTACGCTATTCCACTATAAAAAGTGTTAACGCATACACTATTTTTATGCTTGTTTTTTTTAACTCTATTGCACAAGACTGTAAAGTAGAACCACTTGTTATAACATCATCTAAAAGAACAACAGTTTCTGGATATAATGCTCTTTTTAAGATTTTACTCGACTGCTTTTTAAGAATGTATCGTTGTTTATGTTCTAGGCGTTCTTCTAAACGTAGTTGTTTCTGTTGCTGCTTTTCTGTTCTACTCAAAACTCGAATTACAGGTATATTGTAGGTATACTCAAGAATTTTAGACAGTTCATCAATTTGATCCCACCCCTTTTTTCTTATTTTTCCAGGACGAGGAGGAACAGGTACAAGAGGAAGTCCTGCATACCGTTCTTTCCATACAAAAAATATACGTTCTGCAAAAAGAGGAGAAAGACATCTATTGTTTTCTGACTTCCATAAAAAAAGCAAGTCTTTTGTCCAGAATCTATATGGATACAAGGGAAATACAGAATCAACCGCTTCGATTACGCTCCTATCTCGACACGTTGTACAAAGTCCTATTTCGCTAATAAGTAACTTTCCACACTTTGTACAGCGAGACTCACCTGTTCTATCAGAAAGAGCAAAAACCAGCGGAAGCGAACGGTCCAAACACCTTGGACACAGTGCCTCACTTTCGCTTACCTCACCACAAAGCAAACAAACTTGAGATGAAACCAACTCAGACAAAACCCTTCGCACCAATCGTTTAGTAGTATACGAACATTTAAACGCAAGCCTAAAAATTAAAGTAAATAAAGCCATACATACTTATTGGATTTAAAAATCAGTTTTAGAACATTTTTTTTTTAAAAGTAAAAAAAATTGCGAGAAATGGAGGTCGCAATGTTTGCAAAAATTGTGGTACACAACGTAGCAAACTTGGTAAGGTCGGTGTAAACGACCGACAACCAATCAAACTAGTATATTGCGAGATTTGTCGTAATATACTAGGTAAGTACCTTTACCACGGACGGTAAAGGTACGATATAAAGCTCTTCTCTAGCTGTGAATTGTACCGTCGAGTGACTTCTTCCAGCGAGCAAGTATTTGCAGTGCTTCAAGAGGTGTAAGAGAATCTATATTACATGAGAGCAATTCATCTAATACAAGTTCTTCTTCAGAAAAAAGAGAAGGATTACTAGGCGGTGCAGATACTTGTTTTGGAAGTTCTTCTTGAACTGTCTCGGTAGGTACATTTTTTTGAATGGTTGAAAGAATTTTATACGCTCTGTCAACAACAGAAAAAGGAATTCCTGCCATTTGTGCAACATGTAAACCATACGAGTTTTCTGAAGCACCTTCTTTAATTCTCTTTAAAAATACTACAGAGCCCTCATTTTCTAAGACAGACATACAAAGCAATAGCAGTTTGGGATGAATCAAGCGAGTTAACTCATGATAATGAGTTGCAAAAAGTGTCTTAGCTCCGATTACCGTAAGCAGGTATTCAGAAATAGCCCATGCAAGGGATAAGCCATCCTCGGTAGAAGTTCCGCGCCCTACTTCGTCCATTATAACAAAACTTTTTTCTGTTGCAGCTCGAAGGATATGAGCTGTTTCGGTCATCTCGACTAAAAATGTAGATTCTCCGCGAGCTAAATTGTCTGAAGCACCAACACGGCAAAAAATGCGGTCTACCAAACCAACGTGTGCCTTTGTAGCAGGTACAAAAGATCCAATTTGAGCTAATAAGGCAATAATTGCATTTTGTCGTAAAAAAGTACTCTTACCAGCCATATTTGGACCTGTAATAAGGGCGAAGTTTTTTTCATCCAAAAGCAAAGTGTTTGGAACGAACTCATTTGCTGGTAAGTGCATCTCTACAACGGGGTGCCTACCCTCTACTACATCAAAAAGAAGTGAGTCATCTACAACAGGGCATGTCCAATTATAAAGCATTGCAACATGAGCAAAACATGCTACCGTATCTACATGGGCTATATGTGCTGCAACTTCAAATAAAAATGATAACTCACTTAATAGCGAAGAGCGGATTTCTAAGAAGAGATTTCGCTCTTCTAAAATTATATTTTCTTCTGCACTGAGTAATTCTTTTTCTAACTCATACAACTTCTCTGTCGTATAGCGTTCTGCATTAACTAGTGATCGTTTTTTTATAAAATGTTCAGGAACGGCGTCTAATTTTCCTTTAGTTACTTCGATAAAGTACCCATCGTTTCTATTGAATCGTACCTTTAAGTTTTGAATTCCTGTTTTTGCTCTCTCTTCTTCTAAGTATGATTCTAATGTTTGGGCAAAATTTTCTTGAATAGTATGCAAATGGTCAAGATGTTCAGACCATCCAGTCTTTATTAGACGCCCTTCAGTTAAAATAGTTGAAGGGTCGTCATGTATTGATTGAAATAGCTTTTCTGTAATGTGTCTAAGTCGGTCAATATCAATTCCTGTAAAAGAAAAATCGCTTACAATTACATGAGCTTCGATAAATGCTTGTAAACTAGATCTAAGAGCAACTAAATCTTTTGCATGAGCTCTTTCCATCGCAATCCGCGAAGCGAGCCGTTCAATATCAAGAATTGGAGAAAGAGCTTTTCGCAGAGACTGCAAGGTATTTCTATCTCTTACAAACTGCAAAACACTCTCTTGTCTTGTTTGTATTTGAGACACACTGGTAAGTGGAGATAAAAGCCAGTTTCTAAGCCTCCTGCTTCCCATTGGAGTTACAGTATGGTTGAGCACCTCAAGAAGCGTAAACTGACTACTGCCGTCGCGTAAGTTTTGTACAATTTCTAAGTTTTTTCTCGTTGCATCATCCAAGATAAGGTATTCATCGCCCTTATAAATTGTAATTGAATCCACATGAGGCAATTCTGCACCTGCATTCTTTGTTGCATATTCAATTAAAAAACCTGCAGGCGCTAACTCTGGAGATTCTTCGGTAAGAGAAAATGAGCGTAAATTTACTGTCTTAAATTGAGCACATAATCTCTTATACGACAAACTTACATTAAAATGCCAATCTGGATAAGAAGCATGTGTTAAGTTAGGGCTAGTCTCTAATACTTGCAACAGCGTTTTATTATCGTTTAATGCCTGACAAATTAGCAGCTCTCGTGGAGAAATCTTACCAATCTCTTTATGCAAAAACTCACTCATTTGTGCATATGGCCAACTAATGGCCGAGAAGCTTCCGGTAGATACATCGATATACGCAAAACTTACAACTGTTTTTTTAGCATCTGTCCAAAGCGCTGCTAAAAAGTTATCTGTTCCGCGTTCAAGATAATCTTCTTCGATTGCAGTCCCGGGCGTTATAACCTCTACAACCTTACGCTCAACAATCCCTTTGCTTTGTGCAGGCGTTGTTACTTGTTCACAAATAGCTACTCTTTTACCAAGACGCAATAAGCGAGCAATATATATTTTTGATGCATGGTATGGAACGCCACACATAGGATTATCACCCCTATGTGTTAAGGTTAAGTTGAGTAAACGAGATACCTCTATGGCATCATCGTTAAACATTTCGTAAAAATCTCCTAGACGAAAAAACAGCACCGCATCCTTATACTCATCCTTAATACTCTGATATTGGATCATTATAGGAGTTGGAGCTGATTTTTTTTGTGTGCTCGATGCCGACATAAAATTAGTTGCCAGAACCTACCGCAGCTATAACCTTATCTGTAATATCAACTGTTGGACTATACCAAAGAATTGAATTGGAATTTTGTAAGCTCATAACCATACTATACCCATCTGTCTCTGCAATTTTGTCGATAATGTCATACAGTTTTTTATAAAAATCATTTGAATTTTCTAAACGCTTTCTCAAGCTCTCCAATTCAATATTTTTTGCACGAGTATATTCGGTTAAATATGTTGCTTTTTTCTCGATATCTGCCTCTAAACGTAAAGAAGCAGTTGTATTCTCTGCATTATCCGCATTAGTCTTTTGAACTTGTAAGTTCTTTAGCTCATCTGTTAAGCGATTTATTTCTTTTTGAAAATCAGCCTTCTTTTTTTCGTAATTACGAACGGCAGAAGAGTCTCTAAAATAAGCGCTATATACGCGAGAAGTATCTACAACAGCAAATCGTGTAATTTGCTGTGCAAAAATTGGTGCAATGCTTAAAAATAATACACTACATAATAACAAAATCTTTTTCATATATACCCCTTATCTATTTGTTACGTTAAATGACAACACAAATTGCCAATCTGGTCCATCTTTATTTCCATATTGACCCCATCGAACATCTCCATCAATTACTTGGAAAGTATTTGCTAACAAAAGACGTAAAGGAAATTGAGGTATAGAAAAGCGTATTCCTGGTCCAAAACTATAATACATATCGTTCATACTTAACGAAGTAAACATATCGTTAAGTGTTTCTTTTGTAGCAACTGCATCAAAGAAAAAGTCTACCCCAAATATATTTGGAAAAATGGGGAATCGTAACTCAACATAGCTATACCAAAGCGATAAACCACGAGCGCTTGGATCATCAAACAAGTTATTCCAACCTCGTCCGGTAAACAAACCGTCAATATATAACTGGTTATCATATCCAACAGGTGAGTTAGTTGCAGGTAGGATAAAGGCTAAGTTTGTATATCCTGCCAGCACTGCTTTAAAGTTCCAAGAATCAGTTACAGGTATATTTAACAACGGAACATATCCTTCAATTTTTGTATCTGACTTAAAGAAAAAGTCATTTTCAATTGTTGGAAGTAAACCTGTCCAAGAAATTCTTTCGCTAAAAAACCATCCCTTTGTTGGATCGAAGTTAATATCGCGGTCATCAAGAGAAATAGAAGACCAAACTGAGTTAATTAATCCCCAACGATTAGCATAGTCGGCTAAGTCCATATCATATGGACTATACACTTCGGTATCATACACATTACGTAATAATTCAAATCGAATACCACCACTCAAACTTAGTATTGCAAAATTTGGGAACCATCTGCGTCCAACGTAAGTTCCTAAAGAAATATCCCATTGTGTGTATTCCATGTAGTAATCTTCGCTGTTTAAATAGCCTGGAACATATATGTTTTGTAGTGTTAAATAATTTGCATGAGTAAATTCTAAATCAACACCAAAGGTAATAGGTTTTTCAAAAATCCAGTTATCGGTATAACCGAGACCAATAGATTGTTGGTCAGGAGATAATGTAACATCAGTAAACACAGAGCGACCTGTTCCAAAAATATTAGAATCTTGCCATTTGGCAAATACTGCCACAGGAAAAACGTTTGGATCGGAAACACCAGAGAAAGTTACACCAAATTCAATCGATGTGGTAGACTGTTCCTCAACAGAAACAACTAAGTTAACTAGATTTTCCTCGCTAGCTGGAACAATATCCGGCGCAACAGAAGAAAAATATTGTAAGTTGTATAAGTTTCTTAAACCATCAATTAATTTATTCTTTGAATAGATATCTCCACTTTCAAGTTGAATCTCTCTTAAAATTACATGATCTTTTGTTTTTTCGTTACCTTGAATAAGAATATTTTCTATGTGGCTTCGAGGTCTTTCTTGGATGATTATTGTAAAAGAGACTTCTTTTGTATCTGGGTTTTTATTTTCTTGAAAGTCATAACCATTTGATGTATAACCACTTTCGGCATACAAGTCTGTAATTGATGCTATACCTTCTTGAAAGCGTGCAGTATTAAATATATCTCCGGGTTCAAGTCTAATTCTATCGTTAAACTGTTCTTCGGTAAAAATAGTATTTCCTACAAACTCAATACCAGCATAGGTGTATTGAATCCCTTCGCTTACAATAAAAGTTAGTGTAAGTTCATTTTTATTATCTTCTTCGTTTAAAGATGAAGTTCTTACTACATCGCGTAACTGTGCATCCATGTACCCGCGGTTTAAATAGTAGTTTTGAATTTCTTGTTTATCGAGCTCAAGTGTTGCTTCTTGGAATGCGCCTTTTCTAAAAAAGGATGCTTCTTTTAAAGTCAATTCATCTTTTAGAGACTTTGAAGAAACCAAAGAGTTGCCTTCAAAATTAATTGTTTTTATGACAGTTGAAGCACCTTCATCTATAAAAAACAA